>NZ_JBVIHM010000011.1:150371-237680 GCF_055570295.1 Streptomyces sp. NPDC031265 | reverse complement strand
ATACAACCAGTATCGGGGCGACCCTCCGCCTTGCGATCGCACGCACCAGACGCCGCCGGGCCCGCCCTTCGGGCGGACGACGCTACTTTCGAAATACGCCCTAGTCCGGTCCACCTGGCCCGAAAGCCCTCGCCGCGCCCGTGCCTTCCGGCGCCACTGGACGCTTCCAGCCGTAGGCCTCCCGGCCGGCCGTCCTAGTCCGGCCACACTCCGTTGGCCAGGAACGTGTCGATCGCCGCCGTGTACGGCGCGATGTCCAGGCCCTGTTCGGCCAGCCAGTCGTCGGAGTAGTACTTGTCGAGGTAGCGGTCGCCCGGGTCGCAGAGCAAGGTGACGACGCTGCCGGTGCGCCCGGCGGCCACCATCTCGGAGATGATCTTCAGGGCGGACCACAGACCGGTGCCGGTGGAGCCGCCCGCCTTGCGGCCTATGGCCGCTTCGAGGGCGCGCACGGCCGCGACGCTCGCCGCGTCCGGGACCTTCATCATCCGGTCGATGGCGCCGGGCAGGAAGCTCGGCTCCATCCGGGGCCGCCCGATGCCCTCGATGCGCGAGCCGCAGTCACTGGTCGCAGACGCGTCGCCGCGGGTCCAGCCGTCGAAGAAACAGGAGTTCTCCGGGTCGGGGACGCAGATGCGCGTGTCGTACTGCATGTAGTGCACATAGCGCGCGATGGTCGCCGAGGTGCCGCCGGTCCCGGCGGTGGCGACGATCCAGGCGGGCTCCGGGTAACGCTCCAGCTTCAACTGCTGGTAAATCGATTCTGCGATGTTGTTGTTGCCCCGCCAGTCGGTGGCCCGCTCCGCGTACGTGAACTGATCCATGTAGTGGCCGCCGGTCTCGGCGGCGAGCGCGGCGGACTCCTCGTACATCTTCATCGAGTCGTCCACGAAGTGGCACTGGCCGCCGTGGAATTCGATCAGGCGGCACTTCTCGGCGCTGGTGGTGCGCGGCATGACGGCGATGAACGGCACGCCGATGAGCTTGGCGAAGTACGCCTCGGAGACCGCGGTCGAGCCGCTGGACGCCTCGATGACCGGCTTGCCGGGACGGATCCAGCCGTTGCACAGCCCGTACAGGAAGAGCGAGCGGGCGAGCCGGTGCTTGAGGCTGCCGGTGGGGTGGGTGGACTCGTCCTTGAGGTACAGGTCGATGCCCCACCGCTCGGGCAGCGGGAAGCGCAGCAGATGCGTGTCGGCGGAGCGGTTGGCGTCGGCCTGGACCTTGCGCACGGCGTCCTTGAGCCACGCCCGGTAGGCCGCGTCGCTGCGGTCCACGTCGATGGTCTCCATGCCACTCCTCCATGTCTCGGGTGTCCCGGGGACGAGGGCGCCCGGGCTGGAAAGGTCGTGCAGCGTGTCGCCGAAGTCGGCTGGAAACGCGCGGCTCCGTCACTTGACAATACCGCCCTCACCTGCACAAACATTCCCTTTGGGGATCCATAGGGGTGGCTTGTGGGACGCCGGTGAAGCGGCGTACGGCGGCGGGTGACGGCCGATCCTCCGCGCGCCCTGGTGCGTACGGCCATCGTTGGGCAGACTGCCCAGCAGGAACGGCACGAAGGGGGCACAGCGGCCATGACCGAGCCCGAGTTCAGCGCCAGGGGTGTGCGGATCGAACGCTGGACGCGTTCGCTGACCAGGGCGGGACAAGTCCTGATCAAGGACGGCCGACTCGCCCTGCTCACCAGCAACGGGCGGGAGATCGACAGCGCGCCGCTGCGCGCGGTGAGCGCGGGCAAGCCGCTGCTGCCGTGGGCCGCCAAGGCCGACCGGACCGTGGCCAGGCTCAACGGCCACCGCTACCGGCTGACCATGGGCCAGCAGAGCGGCAGGCCGCGCGGCGCGGAGCTCGCCCAGCGCTTCCTGCAGGCGGTGCGTCCGGCGGGTGAACCACGCGGCTGAGGGGGCTGATGGGGCGCGAGTTGCGGAGCGCCGACCCCTGCGCCACCCTGGTCTCACATCACTGAGGGTTTACCGGCGGTCACGCTGTGATCCAGCCCGCCGGACCAGAAAGCTTCTTCCGGACCTCAATCGGGGAGGCGCAGCCGTGATCAGCCAGTCGAGCAGGCATTGCACGGTGGAGCTCCAAGCCCTGCCGTCGCGGATCGGGCAAGTCCGCAGAATCGTTTCAGCGCAGTTGCGTTACTGGCATCTCGATCCTCTGATAGACGAGGCGGCGCTGGGCGTCACCGAGTTGCTGACCAATGTTCACCGGCACGCCCAGCCGGACAAGATCTGCACCGTGGAGATCGAGCTGTTGCGCAACCGTCTCACGGTGTCCGTCCACGACCACGATCCGCGCATGCCCACGGTGCGCAGCGCCGACCCCTTCGCCACCAATGGCCGCGGACTCGCGATGATCGCGGCGGTCAGCGAGAGCTGGGGGGTGCGTCCGCAGGGCGCCTTGGGCAAGACCGTATGGTTCACACTCCCCGCGCCGCCGGCGGTCGCACTGCCGCCCCGCCCGGCGTACGGGACGAAGGCGGCCGCTCCCAAGGCGACCGGCCCCTGCCTGCGCAAACGACCCGCCCTGGTGCTCGCCGAGGGCCGGGCAGGCCATCCGCGCACCCCCGCCCGGCTGCCCGCGGCGGGCTGACCGGGCGGGGCGGCCGGGCAGGGCCGCTCACTCCGTCGCGATCGCCCGCAGCACGTCGAGGCGGGCCGCTCGGCGGGCCGGGCGCCAGTCGGCCAGGGCGCCCCATGATCACGGTGAAGCGGTCGGCCGGGAAGTCGACGCCCACCCCGTCCAGGGCCCTCACTTCGGTGTCGCCCGCGCCGTACGTCCTGACGGCGTCGACGACCCGGGCGGCGGTGGCCCGCAGTGCGGTCGTCAATCCGCACCGCCCTTGCGGCGGCCGAACTCCTCGTCCAGGACGGAGAGCCGGCGCCAGTACTCGTCCTCGTCGATCTCACCTGCGGCGAAGCGGCGGCCGAGCACGGCGAGCGGCGAGCGCTCGTCGAGCGAGGGGCGGCCGTCATAGGACCGCGGGTCGGCGAAGGGCGGGCGCCAGGGGCCGCGCCGTCCGCGCCACACCGTGCGGCGCAGCAGGGTCACGACCGTGAGGATCACGGCCGCCCAGATCACCGGGAAGAACAGGATCCAGGGGCCGGGTCCGTCGTAGGCCAGTGTGTTCATGGTGCTCAGCTCCTCGGTCGGGGGTGGGTCCCGTGGTGCTTTCGAGACTCCCGCCGAGGGGTGGTCCGGGTCGTCGTACAGCCAGCGGCACTTGCCGTACCTCCCGGGGAGTAGATGGAGCGCGGACGACTGCTCTCGCTTCTGTACCTACTAGTATGTACAGTAGGAGGCATGAGCACCCCCGAGCGTCTGATCGAGGCCACCCGGGAGCTGCTGTGGGAGCGGGGCTACGTCGGCACCAGCCCCAAGGCGATCCAGCAGCAGGCGGGCGCGGGCCAGGGCAGCATGTACCACCACTTCGCGGGCAAGCCGGACCTGGCGCTCGCCGCCATCCGGCGCACCGCCGACGAGCTGCGCGCGAGCGCCGAGGCCTCCTTCGGGAGCGAGGGCACGGCGTACGAACGGATCCGCGGCTATCTGCTGCGCGAGCGCGACGTCCTGCGCGGCTGCCCGGTGGGCCGGCTGACCATGGACCCGGACGTCATCGCGAGCGAGGAGCTGCGCGCGCCCGTCACCGAGACGATCGACTGGCTGCGCGAGCGGCTCGCGCGCATCGTCCAAGAGGGCCTGGACGCGGGCGAGTTCAGCGCTCACCTGGTGCCCGAGGAGATCGCGGCCACGGTGGTCGCGACCGTCCAGGGCGGCTACGTCCTGGCCCGCGCGTCCGGTTCGCCCGCCGCCTTCGACGCGGGGGTGCGCGGCCTGCTCGCCCTGCTCGCGCCCCGCACCCTCTGACCGCCACCACCAGCCCAGGAGCGCCCACCATGCACGTCACCCGTCAGCGCCCCGCCAGTGTGCGGGGCCCGGCCGAGCACTTCACGGGCACCGTCTGGCTCGACGAGATCGCCGCGCCCCCGTCCCCGTCCCGGCTGCGGATGTTCAGCGTCCACTTCACCCCCGGCGCCCACACCGCCTGGCACCGCCACCCGCGCGGCCAGGTTCTCCACGTGACCGAGGGCGAGGGCCTGGTGCAGCGCCGGGGCGGTCCCGTCGAGCCGATCCGGGCGGGCGACACCGTCTGGATCGAGCCGGACGAATGGCACTGGCACGGCGCCGGGCCGCACACGTTCATGACCCATCTCGCGGTCGTCGAGGCGGCACAGGACGGCACCGCGGTCGACTGGGATCGCCATGTCGCCGCCGACACCTACCCGTCGTCCCCTGCCTGAGGAGTACGCCGTGCACGCCCTGCAGTACGAGATCACCCTGCCCGCCGACTACGACATGGACATCATCCGCACCCGCGTGGCCACCCGGGGCCATCTCCTCGACGGCTTCCCCGGCCTCGGCCTCAAGGCGTATCTGATCCGCGAACGCGGCGCGGGCTCGCCGGTGAACGCGTATGCGCCGTTCTACCTCTGGAACACGCCCGAGGGCATGAACTCCTTCCTCTGGGGCCCGGGTTTCCAGGGCATCGTGGACGACTTCGGCCGCCCGGAGGTCCAGCACTGGACGGGGCTCTCGTACGAGGAGGGGGCGGCGGCCGGGGCCGTGCCGGTCTCCGCGACACGCGAGCGCCTCACGGTGCCGGACGGTGTGCGGCCCGGAGACTTCGTGGCCGAGCAGATGGAGCGGGCGGCCGCCCCGGGGACGGTGGCGAGCGCGCTGGCCGTCGACCCCCGCCGCTGGGAGCTGCTGCGCTTCACGCTCTGGGAGCAGGAGGCCCCGCAGGCGCCCGGCGACCGCTTCCAGGTGCTGCACGTGTCGGCGCCGGAGCGCGGCGAGCTGCCCCGGGGACGGCACTGGTGAGCGGGCCGGCCGTCGTCCGCACCGTGACCGGCGATGTGCCCGCCGACCGGCTCGGCGTGGTGGACGCGCACGACCATCTCTTCATCCGCAGCCCACTGTTGCCGGGCCAGGAGCTCGACGACGCCGGGGAAGCGTCCGCCCGGCTCGGCGCCTTCCATGCCCTCGGCGGTGGCACGGTGGTGCAGTGGACCCCGTACGGAATGGGCCGCCGGGCCGACAAACTGGCCGCGCTCTCAAGGGAGTCAGGCGTCCATATCGTGGCCGCCACCGGGCTGCACCAGGCCGCCCACTACCCGCCCGAACTGCTCGACTCCGTACGCGACTCGCTCGCCGAGCTGTTCGTGCGCGAGATCACCGAGGGCGTGGCGGGCGGCGGTGGGGCGCGGGCCGGGCTGATCAAGGTCGCCGGGGGCTTCCACGGGCTCGACGCGCACGCCCGGCTGACGATGCGCGCGGCCGCCGAGGCCCATCACCGCACGGGCGCGGCCGTCGCGGTGCACCTGGAGCTCGGGACCGGAGCCCTCGACGTCCTCGACCTGCTCTGCGGGGAGCTGGGGGTGGCGCCGGACCGGGTGATCCTCGGCCACCTCAACCGCTCCCCCGACTTCGCCGGCCACCGCCAGGCCGCCGCCGCGGGCGCCTATCTGGGCTTCGACGGGCCGTCCCGGGCCAACCACGCCACCGACTGGCGGATGCCGGAGGCTCTGAAGGCGCTCGCCGACGCCGGTTTCGCGGACCGGCTGCTGCTCGGCGGGGACACGGTGACCCCGGACACGCCGGGCATGCCGTACCTGCTGCGCCGGGTGCGGCCCGGGCTCGAACTCGCCCTGGGCGAAGAGCTGGTGGAGCGGGTGCTGGTGGCGAATCCGCCGGGGGCGTTCGCGTTGCGCCACTGAGCGCTTCGCCGGGATCGCGGTCGGACAGCCGCGGGCCGTGCGGGGCTGGTCGCGCGGTTCCCCGCGCCCCTTACGGGGCCGCGGTGCCGCACCGGACGTCCACAGCCCCGCTCGGCGCCCGCCGTTGCGGGACCGACCCGCGATCATGGGCCGAACGCCCGTCAGCCCAGCGCCGCCAGCGGGTCGTCGAGCACCGGCTGCCACGCCAGCTCGGCCGCGCCGACCAGGCTGTTGTGGTCGAGCGAACACGCGAGGATGGGCACGCCGCCGCTGCGCCCCCACAGGCTGCGGTCGGCGACGACCGCCCGCAGCCGGTCGGGGTCCGCCTCCAGCAAGGCCTTGTGCAGTCCGCCGAGGATGATCCGGTCGGGGTTGAGGATGTTGACGAGCCCGGCAAGGCCCAGGCCCAGGCGGTCGATGAGCTCCTGCGCGGCCCCGCGTACGGACGGGTCCTCGTACTCCGTGCGCAGCAACTCGCGGGACTGCTCCAGGAGCGAGACCTCGGGGCCCGGGTCGCGGCCCGCCGCCACCAGGAAGGCGAGCGGGTCGGTCTCCACGTCGAGGCAGCCCCGGCCGCCGCAGTAGCAGGGGCGGCCCTCGGGGCTGACGGTGAGGTGGCCGACTTCCAGGGCCAGGCCCGAACTCCCGGTGTGCAGACGGCCGTCGAGGACGAGGGCGCCGCCGACGCCGCGGTGCCCGGTGGCCACGCAGAGCAGGTGCTGCGCGCCGCGCCCGGCGCCGTGGCGGTGCTCGGCGAGGGCGGCGAGGTTGACGTCGTTGCCGGTGAAGGCCGGACCCTCGATGCCCGCGGCCCGTACCTGCTCGGCGAAGATCTCGCGCACCGGGGCGCCCGCGGGCCAGGCCAGGTGCAGCGGGTTCAGCGCGGTGCCGTCCGGCTCGGCGACGGCCGACGGCACGGCCAGGCCCGCGCCGACGCAGCGCAGCCCGCTGCCGCGCAGGAGTTCGGCGCCCGCCTCGACGACCTCGCCCAGCACCTGCGCCGGGTCGGCGGAGACGGTGACGCAGCCGGGTGCGGTGGCGACCGTACGGCCGCCCAGGCCCACCAGCGCGGCGCGGAATCCGTCGGCGTGCACCTGGGCGGCGAGGGCGACGGGGCCCGAGTCGTTGACCGCGAGGCGGTGCGAGGGGCGGCCCTGGGAACCGGCGGCGGCGCCGGGGCGGGAGTCGACCTGGATGAGGCCGAGCGCTTCGAGTTCGGCGGCGACCGCTCCGGCCGTGGCCCGGGTGACGCCCAGCTCGGCGGTGAGGACGGCGCGGGTGGGCGCGCGGCCGGTGTGGACCAGTTCGAGCGCGGGGCCGAGTGCCCCGCGGCCCCTGTCCAGCCTCGTCCTGGTGTGCGTCGCCTTGCCGTTCATGGGGCCGAGTCTCCCATGATCCAGGACGGAGGCATTCCCTCCGTCGGCGGCCCCCGTTCACTCGCCGCTCACCCGCCGGTCGTCGCGCGAGCCGGCGGCCAGGAGATCGACGGGTTGTCCGCAGGGGCCGTCGCCCCCTATTCTGAGTTTGTGCCGCTACTAAACAAAATACGGACGGCCCTTCCGGCAGGATCCGGCGCGCACACCACCGCGCCCTCCTTGCTCCGCCTCCGCACCGCCCTGACCGTGTTCTTCGCCCTCGACGGATTCCTCTTCGCCGGCTGGGTGGTCCGTATCCCGGCCATCAAGCAGCAGACCGGCGCCTCGGCCGGTGACCTCGGCCTCGCTCTGCTCGGCGTCTCGGCGGGCGCCGTGGTGACGATGGTGATCACCGGCCGGCTCTGCCGGCGCTTCGGCAGCCACCCCGTGACCGTGGCCTGCGCAGCGCTGATGGCGCTGGCCATCGCCCTGCCTCCGCAGACCCATTCGGCGCTCGCCCTGGGAGCGGTCCTGCTGCTCTTCGGCGCCGCGTACGGCGGGATCAACGTGGCCATGAACAGCGCGGCCGTCGATCTGGTCGCCGCCCTGCGGCGCCCGGTGATGCCCAGTTTCCACGCCGCGTTCAGCCTCGGCGGGATGCTCGGCGCGGGCGTCGGCGCGCTGGTCGCGGGCAGCCTCTCCCCCACCGCGCACCTGCTCGCGCTGACCGGATTCGGCCTGCTGGTGACCGCCCTCGCGGGGCCGTCCCTGCTCCGCCACCCCGCCCCGGCGCACACCGCGACCCCGCACGCCCAGGGGCGGCGCCTCGACGGCCGGGCCCGGCGCCTGGTGCTCCTGTTCGGCGTGATCGCCCTGTGCACGGCGTACGGGGAAGGGGCCATGGCCGACTGGGGCGCGCTCCACCTGGAGCAGGACCTCGACGCGGCGCCCGGCATCGCGGCCATCGGCTACTCCCTGTTCGCCCTGGCCATGACGGCCGGCCGGCTCAGCGGCACCTTCCTGCTCGAACGCCTGGGCCAGACCCGCGCGCTGGTCGCGGGCGGCACGACGGCCACCGCCGGGATGCTGCTGGGCGCGCTCGCGCCGACGGTGTGGCTGGCGCTCGCCGGTTTCGCGGTGATGGGCCTGGGCCTCGCCAACATCTTCCCGGTCGCGGTGGCCCGCGCGGGCGCGCTGGCCGGACCCGGCGGGGTCGCCGCCGCGTCGACCCTCGGCTACGGCGGCATGCTCCTCGGCCCGCCCGCGATCGGCTTCGTGACCCAGTGGTCCTCCCTGCCGGTCGCCCTCACCACGGTGGCCGCACTGTCGGCGGCGGCGGCCGTGATCGCGTACGCCTCGCGGCATGCGACGGCGGGGGCGTAATGGCGGGGGGCGTAATGGCGGGGGGCGTAATGGCGGGGGCGTGACGGAGCCCAGCGTGGCCGCGCGCCGAACAGAGCGGGCCGGACGGAGCCCGGCGCGGCCGTGCACGGACCGGAGCGGGCGGACGAAAGGGCTCGGCGGGACGGGGCGTGCGACGGCGCCCGGCCACACCGGCGCCGACGCGATGCGCCGACAGGCCTGCGCGCCTGCGGACTCCCTGCTGATCGGCCCCGCCAGGCCAGGGAGGCGGGCGCCCGCTCGCGAACCGCTCCGCGCGGGCGTGACCGGGCGCACATGGACAGCATCACCACCCCGCCCGCGCCGCTGGCAGAATCCCGACATGGACACCGCTGAACTCATCAACGCCCTCGACCGCGAGGGCCGGTTGCTGGCCGAGGCCGCCGGCGCGGCGGGCCCCGACGCCTCCGTGCCGACCTGCCCCGGCTGGCAGGTGCGGGATCTGCTGAGGCACACCGGGACGGTGCACCGCTGGGCGACCGCGTACATCACCGAGGGCCACACCGCCTTCCACCCCAGCGGTGAGGAGCCCGACCTGGACGGCGACGGACTCCTCGACTGGTTCCGCGAGGGCCACCGCGCACTCGTCGGCGCGCTGACCGGCGCACCGAAGGAACTGGAGTGCTGGCACTTCCTGCCCGCGCCCTCCCCGCTGGCGTTCTGGGCCCGCCGCCAGGCGCACGAGACGGCCGTCCACCGGGTGGACGCCGAGTCGGCCCGGGGCGGCCGCGTCACCGCGCCGGAGCCGGAGTTCGGCGTCGACGGCATCGACGAGCTGCTGCGCGGCTTCCACGCCCGGGAGCAGAGCCGGGTGCGGACGCGGACGCCGCGCACCCTTCGCGTACGGACGACGGACACGGACGCGGTGTGGACCGTGCATCTGTCGGACGGGGTGCCGCGCACGGTCCAGGACGACGACGGCCCCGCCGACTGCGAGCTGAGCGGCACCGCGCACGAGCTGTATCTGACGCTGTGGAACCGACGGCCGCTCTCGTCCGTTGCCCTTGCGGGCGACGCGTCGCTCGCCGAGCTGTGGCAGGCGAATTCGGCCATCACCTGGAAGTAGCCCTGGCACCGCACGGTCCGCGCGGGGTCATGGCACGCGCGGCCGTGACCCCGCCGCCGTACCGCAGACGTTACGAGGGCCGGTCCGCCAGCATCCGGGAGAGCACCGCGCGTTGCAGCGGTCGCACCTCGGTATGGCGCGCCCGGCCCTTGTCCGTGATCATGACCCGGACGCCCCGCCGGTCCTCGCTGCACATCCCGCGGGTGACCAGGTCCTCCTTCTCCAGCCTGCCGATCAGGCGGGAGAGGGCGCTCTGGCTCAGATGGACGCGTGAGGCGAGCTCCTGGACGCGGTACGCCGTACCGCCGTCCTCCGCACGCCCCTCCACGAGCACGTCGAGCACCTCGAAGTCGCTCGCTCCGATGCCGTACTGATGCAGCTCGCGATCGAGCTCGCACGTCGTGCGCGCATGCACCGCGAGGATGCCGCGCCACTCGTCCACGAGCATGCGCTCTGACTTCTTGGCTGCCATGGCCGCACGTTAGCAGAGAAGTCGCTCTTTGTTGCGCTGTAATTAAATGCACTTGCACTCGATGCATGTGCATGTAGTCTGCTCCGCATGACCACTCCGCTCAACGTCCCGTCCAGCCAAGAGCGTTGGAGCCCCCGGCTGTGGGGCACCCTGCTGGTGCTGTGCGCCGCGATGTTCCTCGACGCCCTCGACGTCTCCATGGTCGGCGTCGCCCTGCCCTCGATCGCGACCGATCTGCACCTCACCACCTCGACGCTCCAGTGGATCGTCAGCGGCTACATCCTGGGCTACGGCGGCCTGCTGCTCCTCGGCGGCCGCGCGGCCGACCTGATGGGCCGCCGCCAGGTGTTCCTCATCGCGCTCGGCGTCTTCGCGCTGGCCTCGCTGCTCGGCGGGCTCGTCGACTCCGGGCCGCTGCTGATCGCCAGCCGCTTCATCAAGGGCCTCAGCGCCGCGTTCACCGCGCCCGCCGGCCTCTCGATCATCACCACGACCTTCAAGGAGGGCCCGCAGCGCAACCGCGCGCTCTCCATCTACACCACCTGCGCCGCCACCGGCTTCTCCATGGGCCTGGTCCTGTCCGGTCTGCTCACCCAGCTGAGCTGGCGCTGGACCATGCTGCTCCCGGCGCCGGTCGCCCTGATCGCCCTGGTCGCGGGCCTCAAGCTCATCCCGCACAGCGACCGCCCCGAGGGCAAGCGCCACTACGACGTGCCCGGCGCCATCACCGGCACCGGCTCGATGCTGCTGCTCGTCTACACCGTCGTCCAGGCGCCCGAAGCCGGCTGGGCCTCCGCCCGTACGCTGCTGTCCTTCCTCGCCGTCGCCGTCCTGCTCACCCTGTTCGTACGGATCGAGCAGCGCACCGCGAGCCCGCTCGTCCGGCTCGGCGTGCTCCGCTCCGGCACCCAGGTCCGCACCCAGCTGGGCGCAGCCGCCTTCTTCGGCTCGTACGTCGGCTTCCAGTTCATGGTCACCCAGTACATGCAGTCGGTGCTCCAGTGGACCGCGCTCCAGACCGCGCTCGCGTTCCTGCCCGCCGGTGTGCTCGTCGCCCTCTCCTCGACGAAGATCGGGTCGGTCGTCGACCGCTTCGGCACCCCGCGCATCATCGCCATCGGCTTCGCAGCCCTGGTCCTCGCGTACGCCCTGTTCCTGCGCATCAGCCTCACCCCGCAGTACGCCGCGGTCATCCTGCCGTCGATGCTGCTGCTCGGCGCGGCCTGCGCGCTCGTCTTCCCCTCGCTCAACATCCAGGCCACCACCGGCGTGGACGACAGCGAGCAGGGCATGGTCTCGGGTCTGCTCAACACCTCGATCCAGGTGGGCGGCGCGATCTTCCTGGCCGTGGTGACGGCCGTGATCACCGCGGGCGACCGGGGCGACTCGCCGCAGGACCTGCTCGACAGTTTCCGGCCGGGTCTGATGGTGGTGACCGGTATCGCGTTCGCCGGTCTCCTCATCACCCTGACCGGGCTGCGCACCAAGACCGACCGGCAGACGCTGGTCGTCGTGGGACCGGCCGGGGACGCGGCCGCCGCCCAGGAGCCCGCGAAGGTCGCCGTCGGCGACTGACGCCTCCTCGGGGGAGGGTGCGGCCGACGGGTGCTTGTTGCCCGTCGGCCGTATCTGTGTGGAGACTGCTCCCATGGGCAACCGGAGCCAGGGTGAACGCGACGCCCTCACCGTCGAGATCATGTACGCCGTGGTGACCGCCTCGCTGGCCGCCCTGCTCGCCTTCGGCGCGGTCGCCGGGCCCGCCTTCTTCTTCGAACTGCGCCATCCCGCACGGGGATTGCTGCTCCTGGCCGGGTCGGCCGCCGCCGTGCTCGCCTTCGTCAGCAGGACCGTGCACGTCCTGTGGCACTTCTCGTACGCGGGCGAGCCCGGCCGCCGTCAGCCGAGCCAGCCGGGCCGCACCAGGCCCGACTCATAGGCCAGCACCACCAGTTGGGCCCGGTCGCGGGCACCGAGCTTGACCATGGTGCGGCTGACATGGGTCTTGGCGGTGAGCGGGCTGACGACCAGGCGGCGCGCGATCTCCTCGTTGGAGAGCCCGATCCCGACCAGGGCCATCACCTCCCGCTCCCGCTCGGTCAGTTCGCCCAGGCTCTCGGCCGTGGCCGGTTCCTTGGAGCGGGCGGCGAACTCGGCGATCAGCCGCCGGGTCACCCCGGGCGAGAGCAGCGCGCCCCCGTCCACCACGGCCCGTACCGCGCGCAGCAGTTCCTCCGGCTCGGTGTCCTTGACCAGGAACCCGGAGGCGCCGGCGCGGATCGCCTCGAAGACGTACTCGTCGAGCTCGAAGGTGGTGAGCATCACCACCTTCACGGCGTCCAGTTCCCCGTCGCCGGTGATCCGCCGGGTGGCGGCGAGCCCGTCGAGGGTGGGCATGCGGATGTCCATCAGGACGACGTCCGGCCGCAGTTCGCGCACCAGGCGCACCGCCTCCTCGCCGTCGGCGGCCTCGCCCGCGACCTCGATGTCCGGCTGGGCGTCGAGCAGCGCCCGGAAACCCGCCCGTACGAGCAACTGGTCGTCGGCGAGCAGTACGCGGATCACGGGGTCTCCCTCGGTGCGGCGGGTGCGGTGCGGGTGAGCGGGAGCCGGGCGACCACCCGGAAGCCGCCGTCCGGGCGCGGGCCCGCCTCGATGGTGCCACCGAGCGCGGCGGCCCGCTCCCGCATGCCGATCAGGCCGTTCCCACTGCCGCCCGCGTTCCCGGGACCGGCCGGTCCGTCGTCGTCCACGCGCACTTCGAGCACGTCGGGCGCGTAGTCGAGCACTACGCGCGCGGTACGGGAGCCGGAGTGGCGCACCACATTGGTGAGCGCCTCCTGGACGATGCGGAAGGCGGCGAGATCGGCCCCGGGCGGGAGCGCCCTGGACGAGCCGGTCGTGGCGGTCTCCACGGTGAGCCCGGCCGCCGCGGCCTGTTCGACGAGCTCGGGCAGCCGGTCGAGGCCGGGCGCGGGCGAGCGGGGTGCGTCGCCCGGGGTGCGCAGGGTGTCGAGCACCTGGCGCACCTCGCCCAGCGCCTCCTTGCTGGCGGACTTGATGGTGGTCAGCGCGGTACGGGCCTGCTCAGGGTCGGAGTCGAGCAGTGCGAGGCCCACGCCCGCCTGGACGTTGATGACCGAGATGCTGTGCGCCAGCACGTCGTGCAGCTCGCGCGCGATCCGCAGCCGCTCCTCGTCGGCACGCCGCCGGTCGGCGGCGGCCCGCTCGGCCCCCGCCCTGGCCCACTGCTCCCGGCGTACGCGGGTGAGCTCGGCGATCGCCACGATGGCCAGCACCCAGGCGGCGACGACCAGTTCCTGCCCCCAGGGCGCGGCCCGGTCGCCGCCCGGGGGCAGCCAGCGGTAGAGCCAGTGGGCGACCAGGACATGGCCGAGCCAGAGCATCCCGACCGCTGCCCAGGCGGCCCGACGGTGTCCGGCGACGATCGCCGCGAAGCAGCCGACGGCCACCGCGAGGAAGATCGGCCCGTACGGATATCCGGCGCCGAGGTAGACCATGGCGGCGCCCGCCGAGCCGAACACGGCGAGCACGGGGTGGCGGCGGCGCAGCAGCAGCACCGCGCAGCTCGCGAGGAGCAGCAGCCGGGCGAAGACGTCGAGGGAGGCACGCTCGGTCTGGTTGTGCGCGACGAAGGTGGAGCCGCCCAGCACCACCGCGGTCAGCACCAGGGTGGACGGCCACGGCAGCCGCGAGCGCCCCCGGGTGTCCACACCGCCGCCCGCGCCCGGGACCCACATCCGCGCCCAGGGCGGGAGCGGCGCCGGACCCCGCACCCAGGGGGGATCGTCGCAGCGGGCGGGGCGCGCTGAGTGCTGCTCTTCCATACCGGCCACGCTAGCCCCGGGCGGGGCGCCCGGGCGTCAGCCCGGTGCGGTGACCGCGGCTACTCCCCGGGGAGTACCAGGCCCACCGAGGAGGCCAGCCCGGCGGCCGCGTGCGCGAAGAAGGCGTCCCGCTCCTCGACGACGCGGTGGAACTGGCCGAACAGCTCGAACGAGATCAGCCCGAAGAGCTGCGCCCACGCGGCGACCAGCGCGGGGCCGACCGCCGGCGGCAGGCCGGGCGCGAAGTCGGCGGCCATCCGGTCGGCCTCCGCGCGCAGCTCCGGGGCGAGCCGGGGAACGGCGATGCCCCGGGCCTGGTGCGCGTCGCGCACGATCCCGATGAGCACCAGCCCCACGCGCGAGGCGGGGCCGACGGTGGCCTGGGGCGCGGTGTAGCCGGGGACGGGCGAGCCGTAGATCAACGCGTACTCGTGCGGGTGGGCCAGTGCCCAGGCCCGCACGGCCCGGCAGACGGCGACCCACCGCCCGGCGGGCGCGTCGGCGGGCGCGGCCTGCGCGAGCGCCCGCTCGGCGGCCTCGCCCACGGCGTCGTAGGCGTCCACGATCAGCGCGGTGAGCAGGTCGTCGCGGCTCGGGAAGTAGCGGTAGAGGGCGGAGGAGACCATGCCGAGCTCGCGGGCGACGGCGCGCAGCGACAGCTTCGAGGCGCCTTCGGCGGCGAGCTGTCTCCTCGCCTCGTCCTTGATGGCCGCAGTGATTTCGGTACGCGCGCGGGCTCGGGCGCCCTGGACGGTGCTCATGGAGGCCATTCTGCCATCACCGAGAGCGGCGCCCCGGAATGAGAGCACTGATCCGGCCAGTGAGCCCTGAATAATTTCGAGAGCACCGCTCTTGCTTTGGAGCACCGGTTCCGTGCAGACTGCTCTCAAGCGAGAGCAGTGCTCTCGAAGCCACAGCAGGGAGTCCCCGATGTCGTCGCAGCCGTACTACCTCCAGGGCAGCCGCTTCACCGTCAAGATGAACAGCGTCATCGGCTGGCTCGCCCGCCACGGCCTCAGCCTGGCCGGTACCGCCGAGATGTCGGTCCGCGGCCGCAAGAGCGGCCAGATGCAGCGCGTGCCGGTCAACCCGCACACGTACGAGGGCGCGCAGTACCTGGTCTCGGCCCGCGGGCACTCCCAGTGGGTGCGCAACATGCGGGCGGCGGGCGGCGGTGAGCTGCGCGTCGGCCGCAAGGTCCGCGCCTTCACCGCCGTGGAGGTCCCGGACAGCGAGAAGACCGCCATCCTGCGCGCCTACCTGGAGCGCTGGGGGTGGGAGGTCAACCAGTACTTCAAGGGCGTCACCGCGAAGTCGAGCGACGACGAACTACTCGCCGCCGCTCCCGACCACCCGGTGTTCCGCATAACCGTCGACGCCTGAGCCGGGCCCGGCCACCGGGGCGCGGGCCCGGCCTCCCGGCACGGACCCGCATCGCCCACGCTCAGGAGCGGCGGTCCACCACGTCCAGGACGCGCCGCGCCATCGGGTGCGAGCGCACCATGCCCGCCAGGGTCGTCGTGCCACGGGTGATGTCCGCGAAGGCCTTCCATGCCGGGCGGAAACCGGTGATCGCGGCGTGCAGCATCGTCGGGCGCTTCTCGAACAGCGCCAGCATCCGGCGGCCCACGCCCATCTCGACGCCGAGGCCCGCCTTGATGGCGAAGGCGTAGTTCAGCGCCTGGCGGCGGGCGTCCACGGCGTCCTGGGACTCCGAGATCCGCACCGCCCACTCGCCCGCGAGCCGCCCCGAGCGCAGCGCGAACGAGATGCCCTCCCGGGTCCACGGCTCCAGCAGCCCCGCCGCGTCCCCGCACACCAGGACCCGGCCGCGCGACAGCGGCGAGTCGTCGCTGCGGCACCTGGTCAGATGCCCGGACGAGATCGCGGGCTCGAAGCCGGCGAGGCCGAGCCGGGCGATGAAGTCCTCCAGGTACCGCTTGGTCCCGGCGCCCTCGCCACGCGCCGAGATCACCCCGACCGTGAGCGTGTCGCCCTTGGGGAAGACCCAGCCGTAACTCCCGGGCATCGGCCCCCAGTCGATGAGCACCCGGCCCGCCCAGTCCTCGGCCACTGTCGCGGGCACCGGGATCTCCGCCTCCAGGCCGAGGTCCACCTGGTCGAGCTTGACGCCGACATGCGCTCCTATCCGGCTCGCGCTGCCGTCGGCGCCGACGACCGCGCGCGCGAGGACGGTCTCGCCGCCGGCCAGGACGACCGCCACCGTACGCCGGTCGGGCACGGCCGAGCCGTGCTGCTCGACGCGCTGGACGGTCACTCCGGTGCGCAGTTCGGCGCCCGCCTTCTGGGCCACCTCGACCAGACCGGCGTCGAACTCCGGCCGGTTGATCAGGCCGAAGAGCATCTGCCGGGAGCGGCGGGTGCGCGTCAACTTGCCGTTGAGGGAGAAGGTGACCGCGTGCACCCGCTCCTTCAGGGGCAGTTCGAACCCGGGCGGCAGTGCGTCCCTCGACGGTCCGATGATGCCGCCGCCGCACGTCTTGTAGCGGGGCAGCTCGGCCTTCTCCAGGAGGAGCACCCGTCGGCCCGCGACCGCCGCCGCGTAGGCCGCCGAGGCCCCCGCGGGTCCGGCGCCGACCACGACGACATCCCACACGGACGAGGCCTGCGGCTCGTCGTGCTGCGTCCCGGCATCTGCGTTCTCGCTGCTCACGATGTGCTTCTGCTCCTGATCCGACCCGTGGTCACGCTGACGACGGCATCCTACGGCGCGGTAGGGCCCACCCACCCTGTGGGAGGATCGGCCCGACCTTCGTCATACATTCACGTGCACTTGCGTACACGTACATCAACGTCGCACCCACGAGGAGCGTGCCCATGACCGCGAATCCGATCGCCGAGACCATCACCTCACTGATGCCCCGTGCGCAGGCGGAGCTCACGGAACTGGTGGCGTTCCATTCGGTGGCGGACGAGGCGGTGGCGCCGAGGAGCGAGTGCGAGGCGGCCGCGGCGTGGGTGGCCGGGGCGCTGCGCGACGAGGGCTTCCGGGACGTGGCCCTCCTCGACACCCCCGACGGCTCCCAGTCGGTCTACGGCTTCCTGCCCGGCCCGGCGGACGCCCCCACCGTTCTGCTGTACGCGCACTACGACGTCCAGCCGATGCTGGACGAGTCCGCGTGGCTGAGCCCGCCGTTCGAGCTGACCGAGCGCGACGGCCGCTGGTACGGGCGCGGGGCCGCCGACTGCAAGGGCGGGTTCATCATGCACCTGCTGGCGCTGCGCGCCCTGAAGGCGAACGGCGGCGTCCCGGTCTCCGTGAAGGTGATCGTCGAGGGCTCCGAGGAGCAGGGCACCGGCGGTCTGGAGCGGTACGCCGAGGCGCACCCCGAGCTGCTGACGGCCGACGCGATCGTCATCGGCGACACCGGCAACTTCCGGGTCGGTCTGCCGACGGTCACCGCGACCCTGCGCGGGATGACGATGATCCGGGTGCGGATCGACACGCTCGAAGGCAACCTGCACTCGGGCCAGTTCGGCGGCGCGGCGCCCGACGCGCTGGCCGCGCTCATCCGCGTACTGGACTCGCTGCGGGACGAGAACGGGCAGACGGCCGTCGAGGGGCTGCCCGCCGAGGCCTCGTGGGACGGGCTGCAGTACCCGGAGGGCGAGTTCCGCAAGGACGCCAGGGTCCTGGACGGGGTGGGGCTGCCCGGCACGGGCACGGTGGCCGACCGCATCTGGGCGCGTCCGGCCGTCACCGTGATCGGGATCGACTGCCACCCGGTGGCGGGCGCGACCCCGTCCATCCCGGCGAGCGCACGGGCGCAGATCAGCCTGCGGGTGCCGCCCGGCCAGGACGCGGCCGAGGCGACCAAGCTGCTGTTCGCCCACATCGAGAAGCACACGCCGTGGAACGCGCGGGTCTCCTTCGAGCAGGTCGGCCAGGGCCAGCCGTTCCGCGCGGACATCACCAGCCCGGCGTACACCTCGATGGCCGAGGCGATGCGGATCGCGTACCCGGGCGAGGAGATGCAGTCCTCCGGCATGGGCGGCTCCATCCCGCTCTGCAACACCCTGGCCGCGCTCTACCCGCAGGCCGAGATCCTGCTGATCGGGCTGAGCGAGCCGGAGGCGCAGATCCACGCGGTGAACGAGAGCGTGTCGCCGCAGGAGCTGGAGCGGCTCTCGGTCGCGGAGGCGCACTTCCTGGTCAACTACGCGCGCTCCAAGCAGGCCTGACGAAACGTCACTCCTCTTCGGAGGCGTGAGGGAACCCGTCAAGCTCTGGGCGGAATCGCGCAGAGCGTAGATCCGTGCGGCGGACGCCACCGCCGCCGTACGTTCGCCGCATGGATCTCGTACGGGTCACTCCCGAACTGCACATGTTCCGCTTCCCGATCGGCCAGGCGTATCTGTGGCGCGACGGGGATGAGTTGACGCTGGTCGACGCGGGTGACGTCAACGCCGCCGCGCCCATGGAGAACGCGATCCGCGGCCTCGGCCTCGACCCGGCCGCCATCCGCCGGATCGTGATCACCCACGGCCACCGCGACCACTACGGCGCGGCCGGGGAGCTGGCCGGGCGGTACGGGGCTGAGGTGGTCGCCCACCGGCTCGACGCGCCGGTGATCCGGGGTGAGCGGCCGGTGCCGGAACCGGTTCTGCTGGAGTGGGAACTTCCGCTGTACGAGCACGCGTTGACGGTGCCGGAGGCACCCCCGACGCGGGTCGACCGTGAAGTCGAGGACGGTGAGGTGCTCGACTTCGGCGGCGGCGCGGTGGTGGTCCACTCACCCGGCCACACCGACGGCTCGATCGGCATCCATCTGCCCCGCCACGGCGTGCTCTTCACGGGCGACTGCGTGGCCGGAATCGGCCAGGTGATGCTGGGCGTCTTCAACGTCGACCGCGCCCGCGCGCAGGCATCCTTCCGCCGTCTCGCCGCGCTCGCCCCGTCGGTGGCGTGCTTCGGGCACGGGGACCCGCTGACGCGGGACGCGGCGAAGGTGCTGCGGGAGACGGCGGAACTGGACTGACGGGCGGTGGCCTCAGCCCACCGGCACTCCCGCCTCCAGGTTGAGCACCGTCGACTTCTCCCGGGCCCGCAGCGCCCAGCGCAGCCGTTCGTAACGGGCGGGCGGCAGCAGGCGGGACGCCTCCTCCTCGCCGACGAACCGCCAGTCGCGCAGTTCGGAGCCCGGCAGCAGGACCCGCCCGGCCCCTGCGCTGTCCAGCCGGCCGCCGTCGAAGAGCAGCCGCAGCCCGCCGTAGCCCGGCGGGGCGGGCGGCTCCCAGTCGACGACCAGGAGCCGGGGCACCCGGTCGAGCCGTATCCCTATCTCCTCCTCGACCTCGCGCATGCCCGCCCGGGCGGGCGCCTCGCCGCGCTCCACCACACCGCCGGGGAACTCCCAGCCCGGCTTGTACGTCGGATCCACCAGCAGCACCCGGTCGCTCTCGTCGAAGAGCAGCACCCCCGCGGCGAGCGTCTCGGCGGTCGGCTCCGGGGTCTGGACGATCTCGCTGACGGGAGCGGCTCCGGTGCGTACGGCCTCGGCGATGCGCTCGGCGGTCTCGCGCGGGGTCAGGGCACCGTTGTCGACGACGTGGGCGTCCCCGGCCAGCCAGCCGAGGGCCGCGCGGTAGGGCTCGATGTGCTCGTACGCCCACTGGCGGCAGCGCTCGCTGGCCTCTGGGTCGTCGGGGACTTCAACACGGGCGGCGATCCGGGTGCGCAGGATCGTTTCCTCAAGCGTCAGGAGCACATGCCGCACCGCTATGCGGCGGGAGGCGAGGCCCCCGAAGATCTCATCGCGGTACTCCTGCCGCAGCAGTGTCATGGGCACCACGAGCACCCCGCCGACCTCGGCGAGCAGCGCGGCCGCGCCGTCCGCCACGAGCCGCCGCCAGATGGACAGGTCCTGGTAGTCACCGACTTCGGCGAGCCGCTTCTGCGGCAGCAGGTACCGGAGCGCGCCGCCGATCACCTCGGGGTCGTACAAGGTGCTGTTCGGGATCAGGTCGACCAGTTCGCGCGCGGTGCTGGTCTTGCCCGCGCTGAACGCACCGTTGATCCAGACGATCACGGTTTCCCCCTCTTCCATAGCCCCCAGTGGATTGCCCGCAACAGAGTGCCACGGAAACCCCGGGGCGGAACCGGGCGCCCTGATCTTGTACACAACTGTGGCGACCCTGTTGCACGTTGCGCGAGCCTTTCCGGCCGCGCGACGCGTCCTTGTCCATGAGCACCGGCCACGGGGGGCCGTAACGCATCTGATGGGAACATCGTTGTGCGAGTGCCGGAAGAGAGTGAGGGGGTGCGACGGATGCGTCGTACTGTGCTGGAGCGCTTTCCCGCGGGCGGCCCGCGCGGCAGCTGGCCCGCCGAGGAGTTCGCGCGCGACCGCCGCGACGAGGGCGTGCCGGCGGAGGTCGTGATGGACCTGGAGTCGGACACGTTCCTGGTGGTGGTGCGTCAGTACACACCGGGGGCGGTGCACTGACCCCCGCCCCCGCCCGCGCCGCCTACCGGTAGAAGACCGCGACGCCCCGGTGGTGCGAGCAGGCGCCCTGGTGGTGGGCCGCGTACGAGTACGTACCGTCGTTGCAGAGCGCGGTGGCACCGCCGTGGTCGTCACTGCCGCCGGAGTCGTCCGCACCGCCGGACGTGCTGGAACCGCCGGACGACCCGGAGCCACCCGCATCGCCCGAGCCACCGGACGCGTCCGCTCCGTCCGTACTGCCGCTGTCCGGCGTGGTGCCGAGCGACAGCAGCGGGGCCGGATCGGTGGGAGTGGGAGTGGGCGTCGGAGTGGGCGTGGGCGTCGGGCTCTGGCTGGTCGCGACGGCCGTCGGGGTCTGCGACGACTGGCTGGGTACGACCGTCTCACCCACCTTGCCGTCCCCGGAGTCGCCGCCTCCGCAGCCGGTGAGGGCGAGCGCGGCGGCCGCGACGAATCCGGCGGCGAGGGTGGAGATGCGTGCGTGTTTCATGTGGCCCCCTGGGCGATGAGACGGCCATCTCACCGCTACGGAGGGCCGCGGGTAACGGTAGTTGCGCATTCGTTACCGCATGGATTCAGCCAGTTGCCCGACACTTGTTCGCTTTACGTGCGGATGCGTGCTCTACCCCTTGCTCGACCCCAACGTGAGCCCCGCGATGAAGTGCCTCTGGAGCAGCAGGAACACCAGCAGGGTTGGGAGCGCCACGATGACCGAGCCCGCCGCCAGCAGGTTGTAGTCCGTGAAGAACTGGCCGCGCAGGTTGTTCAGGGCCGAGGTGACCGGGAGTTTGTCGCCGTCGGACATGAAGACCAGGGCCCATAGGAAGTCGTTGTACATCCAGGTGAACTGGAGCGTGGCCAGGGCTGCCAGGGCCGGGCGGCACAGGGGCAGGGTGATGCGCCAGTACTGGGTCCACACGCCCGCGCCGTCGACGATCGCCGCCTCCAGGATCTCCTGCGGGAGGGTGCGCATGAAATTGGCCAGGACGAAGACACAGAAGCCGATCTGGAAGCCGATGTGGACGACGATGACGGCCCAGTACGAGTCGAACATCGTCATCGAGTCGGACATCCAGTACGGCAGCGGGATGCGGTTGAACAGCACGTACAGCGGGGTGACGATGACCTGTTGGGGCAGCAGGTTCCCGGCCGTGAACAGCATCAGCAGCAGGATGCCGCCGCGCAGCTTCAGCCGGGAGACCGCGAAGGCCACGAATGACGCGAAGAACAACGTCACCAGTACGCCGGGCACCGCGATGATCAGCGTGTTGACGAAGTACTTCGTCATGCCGGAGTCGCTGAAGGCCTGTTTGTAGTAGTCGAAGGAGAGGTGCTTGGGGAGCGAGAAGTAGCCGTACTCGGCCGTCTCGTCGTACGGGCGCAGCGACGCGTAGACCGCGAGCAGCAGCGGCGCCAGGAAGGCCAGCGAGACGGCCATCAGGAAGGCGTGCACGCCCAGGCGGCCGGGGCGGGCGCGGCGGCGGCGGGCCAAGGGCGGCGCGGGCGGGGCGGTGACGGGGGCGACGGGTGCGGTGTCCACGGTCATCGGCTCTTCTCCCCTCGGATCTCCTGGACCAGGTACGTCACCACGAACCCGAGGGAGACGGTCAGCAGCACGACGGCGATGGCGGAGCCGAAGCCGATGCGGCTGGCCTCGCCGATGATGTTGTCGGTGACGAGCACGGAGAGCACTTCGAGCCCGTTGCGGCCGTGGTTGACCGCGTACACGATGTCGAAGGCCCGCAGCGACTCGATGACGGTGATCACGCCCACGATCACATTGACCGGGCGCAGGGTCGGCAGCACGACCCGGAAGAACGTCTGGGCCTCGCCCGCGCCGTCGATCGCCGCCGCTTCCTTGAGCGTGGGATCCACGGCCTTCAGCCCGGCCAGGTAGAGGATCATCACGTAACCCGTGTGCCGCCAGGCCGCCGCCAGCAGGATCATCCAGATGTTGAGGTCCGGGTCGCCCAGCCAGTCGGTCGGGTTCTGCTTGTCGCCGATGAGCGCGTTCAGGGCGCCCTGGTCCCGGGAGAAGACCAGTTGGGCGATGAAGCCGACGACGGCGAGCGACAGGACGACCGGCATGTAGAGCGTCGACTGGTAGAAGCGGCTGAAGCGGACGCCCCGGTCGATCAGCACGGCGAGCAGCAGCCCGAACGGGACGGCGACCAGGCCCAGGAAGGCCAGCCACATCAGGTTGTGGCGGACCGCCGGCCAGAAGGGCGGGTAGTTGGTGAAGATGTTGGTGTAGTTCTCCGTACCGACCCATTTGATGTCGCCGATCCCGTCCCAGCTGGTGAAGGAGAGGACGACGGAGGCGAGGGTCGGGCCCCACACGATGGCGAGGTCGAGCAGGACGGGTATGCCCAGCAGCACGCCGAGGACGACGAGGTCGCGGGCGGTGAACCGCCGCGGTCCTCGTCGTCCGGCGCGCCGTGCGGAGGTGAGCGACACGGCTGAGTACTCCAAGTCGGTGCGGGGGTTGGCCAATTGACGCCTGTCAGCTATCAGATGTCAGCCGACAGCTGACATCTGTCAGTCCGCGGCGAAGATCGTCTTCCTCTGCCGCTCGATGTCGTTGACCAGCCCGTCCACGTCGTTCGGGTTGCCGATGAACCTCTGCAGTGCCGGGATCATCACCGTGGAGGAGAAGTCCGGCCGGGTGTCGCGGTCCATGAACTGCGAGATCTGCTTGGCGCCGGAGATCAGCTCCACGGACTTCTTCTGGAGCGCGCTGTACTTGGAGGTGTCCGCCGCGCTGTTGACCGCGATGTTGTTGGGGTCACTGGCGAGGTAGATGTCCTCGGCCTTCGGGCTCGCGAGCCACTTCAGGAGGTCCTTGGCGCTCTCCAGGTTCTTCGCGTTCTTCAGGTTCTTGGACTTCTTGGCGAGCAGGAACCCGTCGATGGGCGCCTCGACCGCGTCCAGACCGTGCTCCGGATTGATGACGGGGAACGGGAAGAAGTCGAGGTCGCCCTGCTCGGACACCGGGAACTGCTGGCCCGCGTGCGGCAGTCCGAACACCGCCATGCCCGCCTCCTTCTTCTGCAGGCTCTGCGCGGCCTCCTGCCAGGTGCGGCCGTTGGCGCCCTTCTGGCAGTACGGAAGGATCCGGCGCCAGGTGTCGAAGACCTCCTTGACCCGCTTGTCCGTCCACGCCTCCTTGCCGGCCATCAGATCGCGGTGGAAGGCGTAACCGTTGGTGCGCATGTTGATGTAGTCGAACGTGCCCATCACGGGCCAGCCGTCCTTGTCGCACAGCGCGATCGGTACGAGCTTGTCCTTCTGCATCTGCTTGGCGAGCGCGATGTACTCGTCGAGCGTCTTGGGCGGCTGGTACCCGTGCTGCTGGAAGACGCTCTTACGGTGGAAGACCGCCCACGGGTAGTAGTAGTACGGCGTGAGGTACTGCTTGCCGTCCTCGCCCGTCGACTGCGCCTTCAGTGCCGGCGAGAAGCCCTGGAAGTTCTGCCACAGGTCGCTGATGTCGTGCAGCAGCCCCTTCTTGGCGAAGAACTGCATACGGTTCCCGGCGAACCACATGAAGACGTCGTCGGGCTTGCCCTGGAGATAGCGGTTGATGTTCTCCTGGAAGGTGTTGTGGTCGACGGTGTTGACCTTGACCGTGCGGCCTTCTCCGGACTGCTTCGCGTACGCCGCGAAGGCCTCCGCGAAAGCCTTCTTCGGCACCGCGTCCGAGGAGTTGGAACCCAGCCGGATCGTCTTGGCGTCGCCCCCGGGCCCGCTGTCGCAGGCGGACATCAGGGAGGGGAGGGTGACCGCCCCGGCGCCGAACGCGGCGCTCCGTAGAAGGCTCCGCCGGGACATCCGATGTCCCGCCACGCTCCCGGGCACCGCAGGACCTCTGAACGATGACTGCGCCATGTCCCCCTCCTCCAGGGTGTAATCCAACACAACCGAACGCGTGGCTTGGATCACACCCCCAACCGATGGGGACGTCAAGGGTTCTGACGGGATTCCGAACAACCGTTACCCGTTCTGTTTCAACAGACTCCAACAAGCTCTACCGCAAACGCGCGTGGCAGAAGAAGGGGGGAAGGGGTGGCGAATCGGTTCATCCGCCCTGGAACCGGAGGAAGGTGACGAGGAGCTACCTTCCCGCACGCACCGCCCGGCGAAAAGTCGTCGGAGCGCTGGCCGCGGCGGCCGCGGCGCCGACCAGACCCGCGTCCGTACCCATCAGGGCCGGGGCGACCCTGAGGCCCTGGACGAAGGAGAGCGCGGCGTAGTCGTGCAGGGCGCGGCGCAGCGGGGCGAACAGGATGTCGCCCGCTCCGGCCACTCCCCCGCCGATCACCGCGATCTCGATCTCCGTCAGGGTCGCGGTCGCCGCGATGCCCGCCGCCAGCGCCTGCGCGGCGCGCTCGAACGAGGCGAGCGCGACCGGGTGCCCGGCGCGGGCGGCGGCGGCCACGGCGGCCGCCGAGGTGTCGCCGTCGGGCCCCGGCGTCCAGCCGCCCTCCAGCGCGCGGCGGGCGATGTTCGGGCCGCTGGCGATCCGCTCCACACAGCCGCGCGCCCCGCACGGACAGGGATCGCCGTCGAGGTCGACGCTGATATGGCCGATGTGGCCCGCGTTGCCGGTGGGGCCCGGGTGGAGACGGCCGCCGAGGACGAGACCGCCGCCGACGCCGGTGGAGACGACCATGCACAGCGCGTTGTCGTAGCCGCGGGCCGCGCCCAGCCAGTGCTCGGCGGCGGTCATCGCCACACCGTCGCCGACGAGCTCGACGGGAAGCCCGCCCGTCGCCGTCCGCACCCGCGCCACCAGCGGGAACCCGCGCCAGCCGGGGATGTTGACCGGGCTGACCGTCCCGCTGGACGCGTCGACCGGGCCCGCGCTGCCGATGCCGAGCGCCGTGACCCGCCCCCACAGCGCGGATCCGGCCAGTTCCGCGAGGACCTCGTCGACGGCGCGGGCCACCGTCTCGCCGTCCTCCTGCGCGGGGGTCGCCCGCTGGGTCCGTACGAGCAGTCGGCCGCCGGCGTCCACCAGCGCTCCGGCGATCTTGGTGCCGCCGATGTCGAGCGCGGCGACGAGGTCGGTCTGCATCGGTGTCGGATCTCCTGGTGGGCGAGGGTGCCAAGCTAGTCGGATGAACAGTCTCCATTCACCTGACAACGTTGTCCAGGGCCTATGCTCGACGCCACACCGCGATCCACTCGGATCCGCCCCGGACACCCCGCCCCCAGCGCCCCGGGCCCGCTGAGCCCCCGACGACGACAGGACACCGCACGTGGCCGAGACCGCCCGCCACCATGAGCCCCGCTACGGCATCCGGCCCACCATGAAGGATGTCGCCGCCCGCGCCGGTGTCGGGCTGAAGACGGTCTCCCGGGTGGTCAACGGCGAGGCCGGGGTCACCCCGGACACCGAGCGCCGCGTCATGGAGGCCATCGACGCCCTGGGGTTCCGCCGCAACGACAGCGCGCGCGTGCTGCGCAAGGGGCGCACCGCCTCCATCGGCCTGGTCCTGGAGGATCTGGCCGACCCGTTCTACGGGCCGCTGAGCCGCGCGATCGAGGAGGTCGCCCGGGCGCACGGGGCGCTGCTGATCAACGGCTCCAGCGCCGAGGACGCCGACCGCGAGCAGGAGCTGGTGCTCGCCTTCTGCGCCCGCCGGGTCGACGGGCTGATCGTGATCCCGGCGGGCGACGACCACCGCTATCTGGAGCCCGAGATAAAGGCCGGGGTCGCCACCGTGTTCGTGGACCGGCCGGCCGGCCGGATCGACGCCGACGCGGTGCTCTCCGACAGCTTCGGCGGGGCGCGCGAGGGCGTCGCGCACCTGGTGGCGCACGGCCACCGCAGGATCGGCTTCATCGGCGACCAGCCGCGCATCCACACCGCCACCGAGCGCCTGCGCGGCTACCGTGCGGCGATGGAGGAGGCGGGGCTGGCGGTGGCGGACGCATGGGTCGCGCTCGGCTCCACCGAGCCGGAGCGCGTGCGCGCGGCCGCCGAGTCGATGCTGAGCGGCCCCGACCCCGTCACCGCGATCTTCGCGGGCAACAACCGGGTGACCGTGACGGCGGTACGGGCCCTGGCGGGCCGGGAGCACCCGGTCGCCCTGGTCGGCTTCGACGACATCGAGCTGGCCGATCTGCTCGGCATCACCGTCATCTCGCAGGACTCCGCGACGCTCGGCCGCACGGCGGCGAAACGGCTCTTCCGCCGCCTCGACGGCGTGGACGAGGCCCCCGCGCGCGTGGTGGTCCCCACCACCCTCATCGCACGCGGCTCGGGCGAGATCCCGCCCCCGCCCGGCCACTAGCCGCCGGTCAGCAGACCGGCGGCCCCGGCACCGGCGCGTTGTTGGCGCCGCCCTTGAGGTAGACCACGCGCACGTAGACGGTGGTGTTGCCGCTGTCGTCGTCGGTGCGCGCCCAGTACGTGTCGGTCCACTTCCCGTCCGTCTCGCGGCGGCCCAGGTCGACCCGGCAGTAGAAGTAGTTGGTGTCCGCGTTGAGCACGCCCATCTCGCCGCCGTCGTGCCGGTAGCTCTTCGCGGTGCGCCACACCTGGCTGTCGAACTTGCCCGCGCCGATGGAGTGGCAGGAAGGGGCTGGCGTGGAGCCGGTGCCGCCGCCCGCCGTGCCTCCGGCGCCGCCCGGGGTCGCGGTGGCGTGGCCGGTCGCCTCGCGCGGCGGGGCGACGGGCTGGGGCACGGGCGCGGACGGCGCCTGCGGGACCCCCGAAGACACCGCTGCCCCGTTCCCTGTCGCGGTTGTGGTCGCGCACAGGGTACGGGGCGGCGGTGACAGCGCCCGGGGCTACGGGGCGGTGACGGTGAGGGCCGCGCGGCGCGGGGAGGCGAAACCGTCGAGGTCGGCGCGGGTGAGGCCGGTGAGGCGGGCGACCTCCTCGTCGTCGAGGGCGCCGCAGTCCAGGCCGCGCAGCAGGAACCCGCTGAGCGCCTTGGCGGTGGCGGGCTCGTCCATGACGTCGCCGCCGGCCTTTGCCACATAGGCGGCGAGGCGGGCCGCGGCCTGCCCCAGGCCCTCGCGGTAGAAGGCGTACACCGCCGCGTACCGGGTCGGCAGGTGGCCCGGGTGCATGTCCCAGCCCTGGTAGTAGGCGCGGGCAAGGGCCCGGCGGGTGAGGCCGTAGTGGAGCCGCCAGGCCTCGTGGACGTGGGCGGTGGAGCCGATCGGCAGGACGTTGGTGGAGCCGTCGGAGACCCGTACGCCGGTGCCGGCGGCGGCGACCTGCATCACGGCCTTGGCGTGGTCGGCGGCGGGGTGGTCGCTGGCCTGGTAGGCGGCGGAGACGCCCACGCACGCGCTGTAGTCGAAGGTGCCGTAGTGCAGGCCGGTCGCCCGGCCCTCGGCGGCGTCGATCATCCGGGCCACGGCGGCGGTGCCGTCGGCGGCGAGGATCGACTGGCTGGTCTCGATCTGGATCTCGAAGCCGAGCCGCCCGGCGGGCAGGCCGTGGGCCTTCTCGAAGGCCTCCATGAGCCGTACGAAGGCGGAGACCTGCTCGGGATAGGTGACTTTCGGCAGGGTGAGGACGAGTCCTTCGGGCAGGCCGCCGTGCTCCATCAGGCCGGTGAGGAAGACGTCGGTGGTGCGGATACCGCGTTCGCGTACCGCCGCCTCCATGCACTTCATACGGATGCCCATGTACGGGGCGGCGGCGCCGTTCTCGTACGCCTCGGCGATCAGACGGGCGGCGCGGGCGGCCGTCGCGTCCTCCTCGGCGTCGGGGCGCGGGCCGTAGCCGTCCTCGAAGTCCACGCGCAGGTCTTCCACCGGCTCGCGCTCCAGCTTGGCGCGCACCCGGTCGTACACGGGGGTGGCGAGCTCGTCGGCGATACCGAGGACCTTCGCGAAGGAGCCGGCGTCCGGGGCGTGCTCGTCGAGGGCGGCCAGCGCCTGGTCGCCCCAGGAGCGCAGGGTGCCGGCGTCGAAGAGGTCACCGGGTACGTAGACGGTGTGCACGGGCTGGCGGGTGCCGGGGTCGCCCGGGTAGCGGCGGGCGAGCTCCTCGTCCACGGCCACCAGCGAGGCGCTGATCTCCTCGCTGACCGCGCCCGCGAGGCTCCTCGCCACCTTCTCCTGCTGACCCATCCTGCACCCTCCGCACTTCAGTTTTCCACTGGCCGGAATCATCGATCCGCATAGCAGAATTTAGTTATGGGCTACCTTCGCGTCAATGGTTGCCCGAAACGACCGGGGGCCGCGCGGTGAAGATCACCACGCGGCCCCCGGAGCGGAACGAACGAGCAGGTCAGCCCTTGCGCGTCTGAACCTCTTCGGTCAGCTGCGGCACGACGTCGAACAGGTCGCCGACCACGCCGTAGTCGACCAGGTCGAAGATCGGGGCCTCGGCGTCCTTGTTGATCGCCACGATCGTCTTCGAGGTCTGCATACCGGCGCGGTGCTGGATGGCACCGGAGATGCCGGACGCGATGTACAGCTGCGGCGAGACCGACTTGCCGGTCTGGCCGACCTGGTTGGAGTGCGGGTACCAGCCGGCGTCGACGGCGGCGCGGGAGGCGCCGACGGCGGCACCGAGCGAGTCGGCCAGCGCCTCGATGATCGCGAAGTTCTCGGCGCCGTTGACGCCGCGACCGCCGGAGACCACGATCGCGGCCTCGGTCAGCTCGGGGCGGCCGGTCGACTCGCGCGGGGTGCGGGAGACGACCTTGGTGCCGGTGGCCTGCGCGGAGAAGGTGACCGCCAGCGCCTCGACGGCGCCCGCGGCCGGGGCGGCCTCCACGGCGGCCGAGTTCGGCTTGACCGTGATGACCGGGGTGCCCTTGGAGACGCGGGACTTGGTGGTGTACGAGGCGGCGAACGCCGACTGCGTGGCCACCGGGCCCTTGTCGTCGGCCTCCAGGTCGACGGCGTCGGTGATGATGCCGGAGCCGATGCGGACCGCGAGGCGGGCCGCGATCTCCTTGCCCTCGGCGGAGGACGGGACGAGCACGGCGGCCGGGGACACCGCCTCGTACGCGGCCTGGAGCGCGTCCACCTTCGGCACGACGAGGTAGTCGGCGAACTCCGGGGCGTCGGCGGTCAGCACACGGGTGGCACCGTGCTCGGCGAGGGCCGGCGCGGTGGCCTCGGCGCCGGCACCGAGGGCGACCGCGACCGGCTCGCCGATGCGGCGGGCCAGCGTCAGCAGCTCCAGGGTGGGCTTGCGGACGGCGCCGTCGACGTGGTCGACATAGACGAGAACTTCAGCCATGGGACTCAATCTCCTGCGAAGTACGAAGAATCTGGGGGCGGTTGGGCGCTACGAGCTGTCGACGAGCCTTAGATGAACTTCTGGCTCGCGAGGAACTCGGCCAGCTGCTTGCCGCCCTCGCCCTCGTCCTTGACGATCGTGCCGGCGGTACGGGCCGGACGCTCGGCGGCCGAGTCGACCGCGGTCCAGGCGCCCTCAAGGCCGACCTCGTCGGCGTCGAGGTCCAGGTCGCCCAGGTCCAGCGACTCCACCGGCTTCTTCTTGGCGGCCATGATGCCCTTGAAGGACGGGTAGCGGGCCTCGCCCGACTGGTCCGTCACGGACACGACGGCCGGCAGGGACGCCTCCAGCTGCTCCGACGCGGTGTCGCCGTCGCGGCGGCCCTTGACCACGCCACCGTCGACCGAGACCTCGGAGAGCAGCGTGACCTGCGGAACGTTCAGACGCTCGGCGAGCAGCGCCGGCAGCACGCCCATGGTGCCGTCGGTCGAGGCCATGCCGCAGACGACCAGGTCGTAACCGGTCTTCTCGATGGCCTTGGCGAGCACCAGCGAGGTGCCGACGACATCGGTGCCGTGCAGGTCGTCGTCCTCGACGTGGACGGCCTTGTCGGCGCCCATGGAGAGCGCCTTGCGCAGCGCGTCCTTGGCGTCCTCGGGGCCGACGGTCAGCACGGTGATCTCCGCGTCGTCCGCCTCGTCGGCGATCTGCAGCGCCTGCTCGACCGCGTACTCGTCGAGTTCCGAAAGGAGGCCGTCGACGTCGTCGCGGTCGACGGTCAGGTCATCGGCGAAGTGCCGGTCGCCGGTGGCGTCGGGCACGTACTTCACACAGACAACGATCCTCAAGCTCACGCCGGCTCTCCTACTGCATCGTCATTTCTGGGCTGCCTTGTTGCACGCAGCATAGGCGCCTGATGGGGCGGTTTCCGGTCGGGGCGACCGACGCTCCGAACGAAATATTACTCGTCAGTACACCCACTGTGTTCCCCGTAAGCAAGCGCTTTGAACTGTGACGTTGCCAACGCTGAGTAACCGGTGAGTACGGAGACGATTCAGTCACGCAACGCGTTGAAGCGACCCTGGTGGTAGAGGAGCGGACGGCCCGCGCCGGCGGGCTCGCCGAAGACCGCCTCGCCGACCACGATGCGGTGGTCCCCGGCCGGGATGCGCGCGACCACCCGGCACACCAGCCAGGCGAGGACGCCGTCCAGGACCGGCACACCCTCGGGGCCCGGCTGCCAGCGGGTGCCGCCGCCGAAGCGGTCGGCGCCGCTGCGGGCGAAGGTCGCGGCGAGGTCTTCCTGGTGTTCGCCGAGTATGTGGACGCCTATGTGCTCGGCCTCGGAGACCACGGGCCAGCTGGAGGAGCCGGTGCCGATGCCGAAGGAGAGCAACGGGGGCTCGGCGGCGACGGAGTTGAGGGAGGTGGCGGTGAAGCCGACGGGCCGGCCGCCCCGCTGCGCGGTGATCACCGCCACACCGGCGGCGTGCTGGCGGAAGACCGCGCGGAACAGCTGGGGGGAGGCGGCGCGTGCGGTGCCGAGCTCGGGCGAAGCCGTCATGGAGTTGTCCTTCTGCGGTGGGTGCGAGGGGGCTGTGGACTGCTCAGCAGCCCGGACAGCGCGCACTTGCGTTGCGGGCGAGGTCCACATGGACGCGCCCGAAGAGAAGGATTCTGGTCGGCACATCGTCAGATTGACGATTGCCGGGGGCCTCAGTCAAGTGCCTTCGATGATGTGGGAGATCCATCACGGCCTGCTCCACCCCTCTCGCACCGTCCCTCACACCGCCTCTCCCAGCGCGGCGATCACATCGGCCCGGCGCGGCTGCCCGGCCGCGCGGCGCACGATCCGGCCGGTGCGGTCCAGGACCAGGACGGTCGGCGTGGCCCGGATGTCCAGGGCGCGCACCAGCGCCAGGTTCTCCTCGGCGTCGATCTCCACGTGCGCGACCCCCTCCACCATCGCGGCAACGTCCGCCAGGGTGCGCCGAGTTGCCCGGCAGGGCTGGCAGAACGCGCTGGAGAACTGCACCAGGGTCGCCCGCTCGCCCAGCTCCGCGCCCAACTGGGCTGCTCCCAGCCCCGGCCCCTCCTCGCGCACCGCGCTTCCTCTCCTCGTTCCTGCCGTCCCGCCTGTTCAGCACCGCACGCCGCCCGGAAGATTCCCGCCCGCCCCGACCTGGGCGTACGTGATGAGAATCTCCCCGTCCGAAGGCCCCAGGACTGGCCACCACGGCGCGTATCGGGCACGATCTGCCCAACGCCGAAAACCTACGGCTGCGTAACTTCCACCGGGAGAACCCTCCCCGGGAACAGAAGGGTCAACTCCAGATGGCAGAACTCGTCTATCGGCCGGTCGTCGGCGCCGCCCTCACGGTGTTCAAGGCGCTCGACCTGAAGATCGACACCCAGGGTTCGGAGAACATCCCACGCTCCGGCGGCGCGGTGCTCGTCAGCAACCACGTCAGCTATCTGGACTTCATCTTCACCGGCCTCGCCGCTCTGCCCCAGAAGCGCCTGGTGCGCTTCATGGCCAAGGAGTCGGTCTTCCGGCACAAGATCTCGGGCCCTCTGATGCGCGGCATGAGGCACATCCCGGTGGACCGCAAGCAGGGCGAGGCCGCGTACGCGCACGCCCTGGACTCGCTGCGCTCCGGTGAGATCGTCGGCGTCTTCCCCGAGGCGACCATCTCGCAGTCGTTCACGCTGAAGAGCTTCAAGTCGGGCGCGGCCCGGCTCGCCCAGGAGGCCGGGGTCCCGCTGATCCCGATGGCGCTGTGGGGCACCCAGCGGGTGTGGACCAAGGGCCGTCCGCGCAACTTCAAGCGCAGCCACATCCCTGTCACCATCCGGGTCGGCGAGCCGGTCGAGGCCCCCGCCGACCAGTACGCGGGGGCCATCACCCGGCGGCTGCGCGAGCGGTGCCAGGAGCTTCTGGAAGCCGCCCAGCGCGCCTATCCCGTACGCCCCAAGGACGCCGCGGACACCTGGTGGATCCCGGCCCACCTCGGCGGCACCGCGCCCACGCCCGAAGAGGTGCGCGAGCGCGACACCAGCCGCTGAGTCCGCGAGGCGGCCGCTGAATCGTCACGCCCCGGCGGCGACCGGGGCGTGGACGGTGATCCGCGCGCCGGGGCTCACCTTCTCCAGGAGCTCGGTGAGCTCTGCCGCCGCCTCTTCCAGGCCGCAGTGCGGAGCCATCCCCTCCAGCAGGAAGAGCGCGTTGACGGACTCCTCGGTGAGCCGGGTCCGCACGCCCTGACGCCAGTTCCAGCGACGGCAGGTCACGCCCTCGTCGTCGCACCACACCACCTCGCCCGCGTCCGGGTGCTCGACGGCCGCCTCCCCGCCCGCGACGGTGGGGAACGGCTCGTCGCCGGTGGCCCGCACCAGCCGCATCGACCCCGCGATGTGGTCGGTGTCCTCGCCGCCGACCGGGACGAGATGGGCGACACTGATCGCGTTGTAGACGTCGACGAGCCGGTTGATGCGCGGCAGGCCGCCGTCGGCGAGCGCGCGCCTGGCGAGCGCCTCGGCCGAGTTGCGGGTGCGCGAGGGCTTGGCGCCGAACGCGGTGTACGCGTCCCGCCAGGCCGCCATGTGCGGGTCCTCGTGCGGGGCGAGCGCGCCGAGCCGCTCACGCAGCCGCCGGGCGGCCTCGTCGAGCAGTGCCGAACTCGCCTCGTCGCTGGGGCCGTTGACGAGTCCGCGGGCCTCCACGGCGACATGGGTGAAGCCGGGCGCGAGCGCGTACACCTCGTCGGACACGGTGAGCGTGAGCGTCATGGTCTGGGGTGCCTCACATTTCGGTCGGGAGCGTCCGCCAGAGGTGCGGACGGTCGGGCGCGGCCTTCAGAGCGGCCAGCACCACCGGATGCGGTACATCATAGAGTACCGGATAGTCCACCTCACTGAACTCCGGCCGCACCTTCCAGGCCAGCCGCTCCTCCCCCAGTGAGAACTGGGCGTCGACCCCGGGCTTGTTCCCGCGCACGTCCTGCCGCGCCCACTCCCGCTCACCGGGCAGCTTCAGGGCGACCAGGCCGTGCAGGACGGGGTTCGAGCCGTCGTCGTCGGCGAGCCGCTGATAGCAGAGGGCCGCCGGTATCCCCTCGGCCCGCAGCAGCGCGGCATAGGCGTGGGACTTGGCGTAACAGATGCCGGTGCGCCGCTCCAGGACGTCGGAGGCCCGCCAGGTGACCCGGAGATCGCCCGCGTCCTGGGAGTGCGGGATGGTGTCGCGGACGAATTCGAAGGCGACCTTGGCGTATGAGTATGCGTCGGGTGCGACGGTCGCGAGTTTCGCCGCGAGGTCGCCTACGAGCGGGTGCTCGTGATCGATGACCTCGTCCGATACGAGATACGCCGAGAGTTCAGAGTTCCGCTGGATGAGTCGCATGGCACGCGAGCGTACGAAAGCGGCCGACCGCAAGTCAATGACTTTACGATCGGCCGCATAAATATTCGGCCCAGTCGGCGGGACGCCTAGCGGGACATCTCTTCCTTGAGCGCCGCGAGGAAGCCGTCCACGTCGTCCTCGCTGGTGTCGTACGAGCACATCCAGCGGACGTCGCCGGCCGCCTCGTCCCAGAAGTAGAACCGGTAGCGCTTCTGCAGCCGCTCGCTCACGTCGTGCGGCAGCCGGGCGAAGACCGCGTTCGCCTGGACCGGGTAGAGGATCTCGACCCCGTCGACCGAGCGGACGCCCTCGGCGAGGCGCTGCGCCATCGCGTTGGCGTGGCGCGCGTTGCGCAGCCACAGGTCCTTGGCGAGCAGCGCCTCCAGCTGCACCGAGACGAAACGCATCTTGGAGGCGAGCTGCATCGACATCTTGCGGATGTGCTTCATCCGGCGCACCGCGTCCGGGTTGAGCACGACGACGGCCTCGCCGAAGAGCATGCCGTTCTTGGTGCCGCCGTACGAGATCACGTCGACACCCGCGGCGTTGGTGAACGCACGCATCGGCACGTTCAGGGACGCCGCCGCGTTGGCTATCCGGGCGCCGTCGAGGTGCACCTTCATGCCGTGCTGGTGGGCGTGGTCACAGATCGCGCGGATCTCGTCCGGCGTGTAGACCGTGCCCAGCTCGGTGTTCTGGGCGATCGAGACGACCTGCGGCATCGCGCGGTGCTCGTCCTCCCAGCCCCAGGCCTGCCGGTCGATGAGCTCGGGGGTCAGCTTGCCGTCCGGCGTCGCCACGGTGAGCAGCTTCAGGCCCGCCATGCGCTCCGGCGCGCCGCCCTCGTCCACGTTGATGTGCGCGGACTCGGCGCAGATCACCGAGCCCCAGCGATCGGTCAGCGCCTGGAGGGCGACGACGTTGGCGCCCGTCCCGTTGAAGACCGGGAACGCCTCGGCGTGGGAACCGAAGTGGCTGTGGATGACGCGCTGGAGGTGGTCGGTGTAGTCGTCCTCTCCGTACGCGATCTGGTGCCCGCCGTTGGCGAGCGCGATGGCGGCCAGGACCTCGGGGTGCACGCCCGCGTAGTTGTCGCTGGCGAAGCCGCGCACCTCGGGATCGTGGTGCCGTCGCGCGTCGGTCTTCACGGCTTGGGGGTCAGCCACAGGCGCTGTCCATTCACTTCCACGGCGGGCCGGTCCCAGACTCCGGCGATGGCCTCGGCCAGCTCCTTGACGTCGGTGAAGCCCGCGAACTTCGCATTCGGGCGCTCGGCGCGCATCGCGTCGTGCACCAGTGCCTTGATCACCAGGATGGCAGCAGCGGCGTTCGGCCCGTCCTCGCCCCCCGCCTTGCGGAAGGCGTCGGCGAGCGAGAGGGTCCACGCCTCGGCCGCGGCCTTGCCCGCGTTGTACGCGGCGTTGTTCGCGGTGGGCTTGTGCGCCCCGGACTGGCTCACCAGTACGTAACGGCCGCGATCGCTGCGCAGCAGCCCGTCGTGGAAGGCCAGCGAGGTGTGCTGCACGGTCTTGATGAGCAGCTTCTCCAGCAGCTCCCAGTCGGCGAGGTCGGTCTCCGGGAAGGAGGCGCTGCCGCGCCAGCCGCCCACGAGGTGGACCAGACCGTCGATCCGGCCGAACTCCTTCTCGGTCCTGGCCGCCCACTCGCGGGTGGCGCCCAGATCGAGCAGGTCGACGGTGTCGCCCACGACGGTCGCCCCGCCATGGGCGTAGCGCGCCGCGTCGACGGCCTCGGCCAGCCGTGTCGCGTCCGCGTCGGACGCCACCACGATTGCACCCGCCTCGGCGAGCCTGAGCAGGGCGGCGCGGCCCGCCGGGCCCGCTGCCCCGGCCACCGCGACCACGGCGCCGCTCAGCGGCCCGTTGCCATTCCCGTTGCCGTTCATGATCGTCTCCTCCGCACGAGTGCTCACGCGGCAGCTCGCTCGGCGTTCGCCGCGGTGATCCCCTTGGTGGAGGCAATCACGTCCTTCAGCTTCTTGGCGAGCGCCTCATAGAACATGCTCAGGGGAAACTCGTCCGCGAGCACGTCGTCGACGAGTTTGCGCGGCGGCAGCGAGAGATCCAGGGCGTCCGGGCCCTTGGCCCAGCGGGATCCCGGGTGCGGCGCGAGGTAGGTGGAGACCAGGTCGTACGCGGCGAACCAGTGCACCAGCTTCGGGCGGTCGATGCCGTCCCGGTAGAGCTTCTCGATCTCGGCGCAGAGCTCGTTGGTGACCCGCGGGGCCTGCTCCCAGTCGATGTGCAGCTTGTTGTCGGTCCAGCGCACCACGTCGTGCTTGTGCAGGTACGCGAAGAGCAGCTGGCCGCCGAGGCCGTCGTAGTTGCGGTTGCGGTCGCCGGAGACCGGGAAGCGGAACATCCGGTCGAAGAGCACCGCATACTGCACGTCGCGGCCGTGCTGGTTGCCCTCGGCCTCCAGCTTCACGGCCTCCTTGAAGGCGGTGAGGTCGCAGCGCAGCTCCTCCAGGCCGTACATCCAGAACGGCTGGCGCTGCTTGATCATGAACGGGTCGAACGGCAGGTCGCCGTGGCTGTGGGTGCGGTCGTGGACCATGTCCCAGAGCACGAAGGCCTTCTCGCAGCGCTCCTGGTCGCCCACCATCTCCCGGATGTCCACGGGCAGTTCGAGGCCGAGGATGTCGACGGCCGCCTCGGTGACGCGGCGGAAGCGGGCGGCCTCGCGGTCGCAGAAGATGCCGCCCCAGGTGAACCGCTCCGGCGCCTCGCGCACGGCGATGGTCTCCGGGAAGAGGACGGCCGAGTGGGTGTCGTACCCGGCGGTGAAGTCCTCGAAGGCGATGCCGCAGAAGAGCGGGTTGTCGTAGCGGGTGGCCTCCAGCTCGGCCAGCCAGTCGGGCCACACCATGCGCAGCACGACCGCTTCGAAGTTGCGGTCCGGGTTGCCGTTCTGCGTGTACATGGGGAAGAGGACCAGGCGCTGCAGCCCGTCGGCGCGGTCGGCGGCCGGGTGGAAGGCGAGCAGCGAGTCCAGGAAGTCCGGCACGTCGAAGGCGCTGTCGGCCCACTTGCGCAGGTCGGCGACGAGCGCGCGGTGGTACGCGGCGTCGTGCGGCACCAGCGGCGCGAGCTCCTCGACCGCGGCCACGATCCGCTCGACCACGGCCTCCACGGCGGCGCGGGCCGGTGCGCCCTCGGCGTCGAAGTCGATGGATCCGTCCTTGGACTGCCAGGGCCGGATCTCCTCGACGGAACTCTTGAGCACGGACCAGGCAGGGTGCTCGACCACGGGCCGGTCGGCGATCACGCCTTCGGCAGCCACGTCCTGCACAAGAATTTCCGTCATGTCACTTCCTCCACAGGAGAACCTCGCGTTAAGACACCGTATCCGTGTTCGGTTCCCCCACTCAAGGGGGATCCCAGGAAATTATCCTGCGCTTCGTCACACCGACCGCTGTTCTTCCTGCGGAGATCCGCAGGGGCGCTCGGTTCTGCCACGGCGCAGACGTAGTACTCCCCCGCGTCAAGGGCCCGGGGACTCGCCCACCTCCGGGTGACCCGTCAGGCCCCCGCACGCCCCGCGGCAACCGGGCGGGCGCCTCCACTGCCCCGCGCGAGCCGGGGTCCAACGCGCCTCCCGGCCGTTAGGCTGCGGCACTGCCGCGTGCGCACGGGACTGCCCGCGCGGAAACCGCCGTCGACGGAAGCGAGGCCTGTCTTGACGTTCCTCACCATCGGTCATCGCGGGGTCATGGGTGTCGAGCCGGAGAACACCCTGCGTTCCTTCGTCCGCGCCGAACGCTCGGGCATGGACGTCATCGAACTGGATCTGCACCTCAGCAAGGACGGCGCGCTCGTCGTGCTGCACGACGCGGAGGTGGACCGCACCACGGACGGAAAGGGCCCGGTGGCCGACAAGACGGTCGCCGAGCTGCGGGAGCTCGACGCGGGTCAGGGCGAGCGCATCCCCCTGTTCGACGAGGTCCTGGACGCGGTCGGCTCACCGCTCCAGGCCGAGATCAAGGACGTCAGGGCCGCCGACGAGCTCGCGCGCGTCATCCACGCGCGCGATGTCGTCGGCCGCGTGACCGTCTCCTCGTTCCACGAAGAGGCGCTCGCACGGATGTCCTCGCTGGTGCCGGGGGTGCGGACGGTCCTGGTCGCGAGCCGCTGGGACAGCGATGTCGCGGAGCGGGCCACGGCGGTGGGCGCGCACGCCCTCTCGCTCGACATCCGCCGCCTCACACTGGAGGACGTGGAACGGGCACACGCCGCGTCCGTACAGGTCATCGGGTGGGTGGTGAACACCCAGGACCATCTGCGGCTGGTGCGCGCGCTGGGCCTGGACGGCGCGACGACCGACTACCCGGAAATCCGCCGCACCGGCCGGTTCACAGCCTGAAACGCCCGCGGTACCGCTAGACCAGTTCCTTCACCAGGAGCTCGAAGGCGAGGTCCTGGCGCTGCGGGATGCCGAAGCGCTCGTCGCCGTACGGGAAGGGCGTCATCCTTCCCGTACGGCGGTAGCCGCGCCGCTCGTACCAGGCGATCAGCTCGTCCCGCACCGAGATCACCGTCATGTGCATCTCGGTGACCCCCCAGCCCTCGCGCGCGGAGCGCTCGGCCTCAGCGATGATCTCCTTGCCGAGGCCGCCGCCCTGGAGGCCGGGGCGGACCGCGAACATCCCGAAGTAGGCGGCGTGGCCGCGGTGTTCGAGCTGGCAGCAGGCGACGATGGCGCCGTCCCGCTCCACCGTGAGCAGCCGGCTGCCGGGCGTGGTGATCACCTTGCGCACCCCCTCCGGGTCGGTGCGCTGCCCTTCGAGGATGTCCGCCTCGGTGGTCCAGCCGGTCCGGCTGGAGTCCCCGCGGTAGGCCGACTCGATGAGCGGGACCAACTCCTCGACGTCGGCCTCGGTGGCGTCCCGGTAGCTCAGCTCTCCGGCGCGGGTGGTGTCCATGCGAACGTTCTCCCAACTGCATCATGACGTGGCGGGCGCACCCCGAGCGTAACCCCGCCCCTAAGCTGCTTCGGCATGGTGCATGTGCTGAGCAGCAGAACCCTTCTGCGCCCCACCGACCCCGACCGCTCCCGCGCCTTCTACGGCGGGCAGTTGGGGCTCGCGGTCTACCGCGAGTTCGGCACGGGGCCGGAACGCGGCACGGTCTACTTCCTCGGCGGCGGCTTCCTGGAGGTGTCCGGCCGCGCCGATGCGCCCCCCGCGCCCGGGCTGCGGCTGTGGCTCCAGGTGGCGGACGCGGCCCAGGCGTACGAGGAGCTGACCGGGCGCGGGGTGGAGATCCTGCGGCCTCCGGTGCGCGAGCCGTGGGGGCTGATCGAGATGTGGCTCCAGGACCCGGACGGGGTACGGATCGCGGTGGTCGAGGTGCCCGCCGACCATCCGCTGCGTTTCCGCCCCTGACCTCGGCCACCCCGCTGCGACGAGGCCGGTGGCCCGGCGGCACCCGAGCTCCCCGCGCGCCCCCCTGTGTGTCCTTGCGCCCGCGTGCGACACGGCCCGTACGGGAATCGACCCCTCGGCAGGGCGACATGTCGAGCGGGGAGGTGTGCCATGCACGGAACCGCGCTGTCCGGCTGGCTGCTCGTGGCGGTGTGCGCGGCCACCGGCGCGTACTGCGTACTGCGGCTGCGCAGCGACTGCGCACGCGCGCGCAGTTCGGCCGGGGGCGAGGCGGTGATGGGCTTCGGCATGGCCGCGATGGCCGTCCCGGCGGCGTTCGCGTCCCCGCCGTCCTGGATCTTCGCCGCGTACGCGGGGGTCTTCGGGGCCGCGGCCCTGCGGGCGGGCTGGCTCGCCCGCGCACGCGGCCACAGCCACAGCCACAGCCACAGCCACCATCTGCACCACATCATCGGCTCGCTCGCCATGGTCTACATGGCGCTGGCGATGAGCACCCCGGACGACCACGCGGCACACGGGGGCCACACGGCTCCCGCGGGCGGGATCCCGCTCGTCACCGGCGCGCTGCTCGTCTACTACGTGGGCTATGTGCTCACGACGGGCGCGCGGCTGCTGCCCGCGGCGGGACCGGCCCGCGACGGCGGTGCGCCCGGCTGGGGCGCGCGGCCCGAACTGATGCTGGCGTGCCGGTTGTCGATGGGCATGGCCATGCTGGCGATGCTGCTCGCCCTCTGACGTGCGCCGGGGGTTCGTCCGGGGCCCGTCCGCGGCTCTCCTGACGTCCGCCCGGCGACGCCCGCCGGTGATCGTGATCAAAACGTGGCGTGCGTCACTTGGTGTGCGAGGTCGTACCTATGGGGACGGCCCCGCTCATAGGCTGAGGCCATGATGGTCTGCCTCGCGTTGCTGGCGCTCGGCGTCGTGGCCGCCGTGGTGGCCCCGCGGCTGTTCGCGCGCGCCCACTGGGCCGAGCGCGAGCCGGTGGTGGCGCTGTGGGTCTGGCAGTGCGTGGTGGCCGCGGTGCTGCTGTGCTTCGCGCTCGCGATGGTCTTCAGCGCGGCGGCGGCCTGGCAGACGGTACGGGGGCAGGTGTTCGCGACCGCCCCGCGCGCGGTGGTCGACGCGTACGCGCTGGGGCCGTACGGCCCCTGGTCGGCGGCGCTCGCGGTCCTGCTCTTCTGCGGCGGCGCCTGGACGGCCGCGATGCTCACCCGGGAGATCCGCGCTGCGCGGGCGGGGCGCCGGGCACGCCGTTCGGAACTGCTGGTGCGCGCGCCGCTGCTGCCCGGCGAGGAGCCCGGCGGGGCGCCGCTGGTGGTCCTGGAGGCCCAGCGCCCGGACGCCTGGTGGCTGCCGGGACCGAGCCCCCAACTGGTCATCACCACCGCGGCACTTCGGCGCCTGAAAGGCCGTCAGCTCGATGCCGTGCTCGCCCATGAGCAGGGCCACGCGCGCGCCCGCCACCACTGGCTGCTGAACTGCTCGGCCGCGCTGGCCAACGGATTCCCGAAGATCCCCGTGTTCGCGGCCTTCCGCGACGAGATGCACCGGCTGGTGGAGCTGGCCGCGGACGACGTCGCCTCGCGGCGGTACGGGCGGCTGACGATCGCGCTCGCCCTGGTCGAACTCAACGAGGACCGGGGTCTGTTCGGCCCCTGCCCGGCCCCGCACGGCGAGGTCCCGCAGCGGGTGAAGCGGCTGCTCGCCGCCTCGCCCCGGCTCACCGCGGGCCACCGGCTCCGGCTGACCGCGGCGGCCGCCCTGGTCCCGGTCGTGCCCCTGCTGGTGGCCTTCGTCCCGGGCCTGCGCGCCCTGGGCTAGCCCCCGCGCTCACGAGATCGACCCGTCGGCACTCAGCGAGGATCGAGCCCATGCCCATCGCAGCCCCGGCGACGCGCGCCCCCGCCCTCGCCACCGGTCCGGCCCGCGCGGGCGCGGCCCTGGCGACCCTATCCGGCCTCCTGCTGGCCCTTGTGGCGGCCGGGTGGGGGCCGCTGATGTCCCTGGACCGCGCGGTCGCCGACGGGCTCCACAGGAGGGCCGTGGCGGAGCCGGGGCTCACCCACGTCAACCGGGTGCTCACCGACTGGGTCTGGGACACCTGGACGATGCGCGCCCTGCTGGCCGTGGTGGTCGTCGCCCTCTTCGTACGCGGCGGACGGCGCCCGGCGATGTGGGCGGCGGCGACGAGCGCGCTGGGCACGTTCGTCCAGCAGAGCCTGAAGGCGGCGCTCGGGCGGGAACGGCCCAGCTGGCCGGATCCGGTCGATTCCGCGTCGTACGCGGCCTTCCCGTCGGGCCACGCGCTCACCGTGACGGTGACATTCGGCCTCCTGCTGTGGCTGGCCGTCGCCCGTGGCGCCCGGCCCGCGGTGCGGCGGGCGGTGGCCGCGGCCGGCGCCGTCTCGGTGCTCGGAGTGGGCTTCACCCGCGTCTATCTCGGCGTCCACTGGCTCTCGGACGTGATCGGCGGCTGGCTGATCGGCGCGGCTCTGGTGGCCCTGTCGGCGGCGGCGTACGGGAAATGGGGCGCGAACCGGCCGCATCCGGCCGACGGGGCTTGAACCGGCCGGGGCACTCGGGGAAGGATCGCGGCCATGGCGATCAAGGGTGTGCTGTTCGACTTCTCCGGGACGCTGTTCCGCGTCGAGTCCACGCGGGACTGGCTCCACGCCGTCCTCGACGAGAGAGGCATCACTCTCCCGGAGGAACAACTCACCCGGTACGCCGATGAGTTGACCGAGGCGGGGGCGCTGCCCGGCGGCGCGGACCCGTCGCACGTGCCGCCGCATCTGACGGAGCTGTGGACGACCCGCGACCGCAGCGCCGAGCTCCACCGGGCCGCGTACACCGGGCTCGCGAAACGGGTGACACTGCCAGATCCGCAGTTGTACACCGCGCTCTACGAACGGCACATGACACCTGCCGCCTGGCGCCCCTATCCCGACGCGCGGGCGGTCCTGACCGGGCTGCGCGAGCGGGGCGCGCGCGTGGCGGTGGTGAGCAACATCGGCTGGGACCTGCGGCCGGTCTTCCGCGCCCATGACCTGGACGGCCTGGTGGACGCGTACGTCCTGTCGTACGAGCACGGGGTGCAGAAGCCGGACGCGCGGCTGTTCCGGGCGGCGTGCGAGGCGATCGGGCGGGAGCCGGGCGAGGTGCTGATGGTGGGCGACGACCGCCGGGCGGACGGCGGCGCCGCGGCACTGGGCTGCGCCGTCCACTTCGTGGACCACCTGCCGGTCGAAGAGCGGCCGACCGGGCTCAGCCCCGTCCTGGAAGTCGTCGACCGGGGCGAAGAGCAGGCCGCATACGGGCCGCCCCTCCTGGGTGATCCCCCGCGTCACCCAGAAAGGGCAGCAAATCCGCAGGCCAGAACCCCCGGGAGGGGTTCCCGCATACGGTGACCTGAGTATATTGGCTCAGAGCCAGTCAACGCAGGAGTTACAGCATGTCCCCGCGCAGCGCATCGGTCAATGAAGAGTTGCGCCGACGTTCCCGCGAACGGCTGCTCCAGGCGACAGTCGAGCTGGTGGCGGAGCGCGGCTACGAGGCGACCACCCTCGGCGACATCGCCGACCGGGCCGGTTCGGCACGCGGTCTCGTCTCGTACTACTTCCCCGGCAAACGCCAGCTGCTCCAGTCGGCCGTCCACCGGGTCATGCACCTGACCCTGGAGGCGGGCCTGGAGCAGGAGCCGCGGACCGACGACGGCCGGGAGCGGCTCGCCCGTGCCATCGACGCCGTACTGAGCCTCACCAAGGTCCACCCCGTGCTGATGCGCGCCCATATGGCCGGGATCCTCCAGGCCGAGGGGTTCGTGCAGTGCCCCGAGCAGCAGCGCCTGTCCTGGCTGCTGCGGGACACCGTGGAGCGGTTCGGCTCGACGGACGTGGACGCCGACTACCCGCTGCTGCGCGCGCTCCTGATGGGCGCGGTCTTCGCGGCGCTGCTGCCCGGCGCGCCCATGGAGGTGCCCCGGCTGCGGGCCGAGCTGTTCCAGCGGTTCGGGCTCGACTGGGAGCTCGGCGATCCGCCGCCGCAGGGGAAACCCCTCGCCGTCCCCTGACGCCGCGCGCACCCCGGTGCGATGCTGGAGTCCCTGGTGGGATCCTCCTGCGGGAAGGGAGCACCCTTCGTGCTGCGCATAGCCGTCGTCGGTTCCGGGCCGAGCGGGGTCTACACCGCCCAGTCCCTGGTCACCCAGAGCACGGTACCGGGGCTGCGGGTCGACGTCCTGGACCGGCTGCCCTGCCCGTACGGACTGGTGCGCTACGGGGTGGCGCCCGACCACGAGAAGATCAAGTCGCTCCAGAACAACCTGCGGACCGTCCTGGAGGACGAGCGGATCAACTTCCTCGGGCACGTCGAGATCGGCCCCGGGGGCGTCTCGCCGGAGCGCCTGCTGCGGCTCTACCACGCGGTGGTGTACTGCGTGGGCGCGTCCACCGACCGTCGGCTCGGCATTCCCGGCGAGGACCTGCCGGGCAGCTGCTCGGCCACCGACTTCGTCTCCTGGTACAGCGCCCACCCCGACGCCGGAGCGAACGGCTTCTCCCTCGAATGGCTCACCGCGCGCTCGGCCGTCGTCGTCGGCGCGGGCAACGTGGCGGTCGACGTGGCCCGCATCCTGTCGCGCGGCGCCGACGAGCTGCGCCCCACCGACGTGCCGCACGCGGCGCTGGGCGCGCTGGCGGCGAGCCGGGTGCGCGAGGTGCACATGGTCGCCCGGCGCGGCCCCTCGCAGGCGAAGTTCACCACGAAGGAGCTGCGCGAGCTGGGCTCGCTGCCGGGCGCCGAGGCCGGGGTGGACGCCGCCGAACTGGCTCTGGATCCGGCCTGCTCGGACCCCTCCGCGCTGCCCGCCGCCGTCCGCCGCAACGTCGAGGTGCTGCGCGGCTGGGCGGCGGCGGACCGCGAGCCGCGCGGCGTGGAGCGCACACTGCGGCTGCGGTTCTTCCTGCGCCCGGTGGAGATCCTGGAGCGGGACGGGCGGGTGGGCGGGGTCCGGTTCGAGCACACGGCCCCGGACGGGGCCGGGGGCGTGCGCGGCACCGGCACGTACGAGGAGATCGAGGCGCAGCTGGTGCTGCGGGCGGTCGGCTATCTGGGCGTGCCGCTGGCGGGCCTGCCGTTCGACCCGGCGACGGGGACGGTCCCGCACTCGGCCGGACGCGTCCTGCGCGACGGCGTGCCGTCGCCCGGCGAGTACGTGGCGGGCTGGATCAAGCGCGGCCCGACCGGCGTCATCGGCACCAACCGCCCGTGCGCCAAGGAGACGGTGACCTCGCTCCTGGAGGACACGGAAGCCCTCTCGCGGCGGCCCGTCGAGGGCGAACCCGTGGACGCCATGCGGGAGTCGGGGCTGCGGCCGGTCCAGTGGCGGGGCTGGCTGGACATCGAACGGGCGGAGGCTGAGCTCGGGCGCTCGCTGGGCCGGGGGCCGGTGAAGATCGCCGACTGGGACGGGCTGCTGGCGGCGGCGCTGGGGGCGGGCGAGGAGTGAGGCGGCCGAGCGGGGGCTCAGCGGCGGTGAGCACGGGCGAGGGCTGAACGGGGCTGGGGGCGCGCGACGGCCGAGCGGGTGCCAGGGTGGCGAGGACGCCGCCCTTCTCCGCCGCGACCAGCTTGAGCAGTGCTTCCTCGTGTGCTGGGCACGGTGACGGGTGAGCGGGGCTGGACAGGCTCGGCGGCTGAGCGGCGCTGGGCCGCCGAGTCCGGGCCCGGCCGCGAGTCCGGACTCAGCCACCGAGTCGGCGCTCAGCCGCCGAGCCGCTCCCCTTGGAGCGCCACCGCCTCCAGGATCCGGTCGAACAGCCCGGGGAAGAGCTCCTCCAGGTCGGTCCGGCGCAGCCCGTTCATCTTGGCGGTGCCCCGGTAGGTCTGCTGGATGACACCGCTCTCGCGCAGCACGCGGAAGTGGTGCGTGGTCGTGGACTTGGTGACGGGCAGGTCGAAGTACGAGCAGGAGAGCGCGCCGTCGGCAGCCGCCAGCTCACGGACCACCCGCAGCCGGATCGGGTCGGAGAGCGCGTGCAGCACCGCCTCCAGACGGATCTCGCCGCGCGCCGGATGGTCGAGTTCGCGCTTGCTCGTTGCTGTGGACACGCACTCATTGTACGAGACCCATCGTAGTTTGACATCTCCCGTACTACGATGCGTATCGTACGAAGCGAGCCCGGCGCCGCCCAGTGGTGCCTCGGCCGTCCTGGATGGAGTCTGCCGTGTCTGCTGCGAGTGCCCTGTTCGAGCCCTACACCCTGCGGTCGCTGGCCATTCCGAACCGGGCCTGGATGGCGCCCATGTGCCAGTACAGCGCCGAGGTGTCCGGCCCGAACGCGGGCGTGGCGAACGACTGGCACTTCGCCCACTACGCGGCTCGCGCGGCCGGCGGCACGGGCCTGATCCTCGTCGAGGCCACCGCGGTGGCCCCCGAGGGCCGGATCTCCCCTGCCGACCTCGGCATCTGGAACGACACCCAGGTCGAGGCGTTCCGCCGGATCACCGCGTTCCTGGAGGCGCAGGGCACGGTGCCCGGAATCCAAATAGCTCATGCCGGCCGCAAGGCGTCGACGGACCGACCCTGGCTCGGCGGCGCACCGATCGCCGCCGGTGACGAGCAGGGCTGGCAGCCGGTGGGGCCGAGCCCGGTGCCGTTCAGCGAGCGGCACACCGTACCGGCCGAGCTGGCGGTTGATCAGATCAAGGAGATCGTCGGCCAGTTCGCCGACGCGGCCCGGCGCGCGCGGGACGCCGGGTTCAAGGTCGTCGAGATCCACGGCGCCCACGGCTATCTGATCGGCGAGTTCCTCTCCCCGCACTCCAACAAGCGCACCGACGCGTACGGCGGCTCGTACGAGAACCGCACCCGCTTCGCGCTCGAAGTCGTCGACGCGGTGCGGGCGGTGTGGCCCGAGGAGCTGCCGCTGTTCTTCCGGATCTCGGCCACGGACTGGCTGGAGGAGGGCGGCTGGAACGGCAACGACACCGTCCGCCTCGCCGCGCTGCTCAAGGAGCACGGCGTGGACCTCCTGGACGTGTCCACCGGCGGCAACGCGACCGGGGTGCGCATTCCGGTCGCACCCGGCTACCAGGCGCCGTTCGCGGCCCGGGTACGCAACGAGACCACGCTGCCCGTCGCCACCGTCGGCCTGATCACCGAGCCGGCCCAGGCCGAGAAGATCCTGGCCAACGGCGAGGCGGACGCGATCCTGCTCGGCCGGGAGCTGTTGCGCAACCCGTCCTGGGCCCTTCAGGCTGCACATGAGCTGGGCGGAGAGGTCCAGGTGCCGGACCAGTACGGCTGGGCGATCTGAACCCGGCCCCGGCCGCTCTCAGAAGATCTCGAAGGGCCCGCTCACCCCGGTGAACGGGCCCTTCGCCGTGTCGCCGCCCGGCCAGGAACCCCCGTGGCGCGCCCCGTCATGGCTGCTCCGCTCTCGTACGGGTGAATGCGGCCCGGGCGGGCCGGACGGGTGGCGCCGTGGGTGTCCCGGATGACCTCGCAGGGCCCTCCCACGCCCTCCGACCTGCGTGGACGCCATCTGCGGGGGCCGCTGTCAGTGGTCGGGTGCAGACTGGCCACTATCCGGGACAACGGCGTTTTGGAGGGGTCGGGATGACCGACGTACTGCTCACTGTGGGGACGCGCAAGGGACTGTTCATCGGCCGCAGGCACGGCGGCGACTGGCGGTTCGGGGGTCCGCACTTCAATGCCCAGGCGGTCTATTCGATCGCGATCGACACCCGGCGCACGGTTCCCCGACTGCTCGTCGGCGGGGACAGCGCGCACTGGGGGCCCTCCGTCTTCCGCTCGGACGACCTGGGCGAGACCTGGGTGGAGCCACCCCAACCGGCCGTGAAGTTCCCCGAGTTCACCGGCAGGTCGCTGGAGCGGGTGTGGCAGCTGCACCCGGCGGGCCCGGAGGCACCCGATGTGGTCTACGCGGGGACGGAACCGGCCGCGCTCTTCCGCTCCGAGGACGGCGGCGAGAGCTTCGCCCTGGTGCGCCCGCTGTGGGAGCACCCGACGCGCTCGCAGTGGGTTCCGGGCGGTGGCGGCGAGGGCCTGCACACCATCGTCACCGACCCCCGGGACGCCCGGGCGGTGACCGTCGCGGTGTCCACGGCCGGGGTCTTCCGCACCCGGGACGGCGGCGAGAGCTGGGCGCCCGCCAACAAGGGCGTGTCGGCGGTCTTCCTGCCCGACCAGCACCCCGAGTTCGGCCAGTGCGTGCACAAGGTCGCGCAGGACGCGGCAGACCCGGACCGGCTGTTCCTGCAGAACCACTGGGGCGTCTACCGCAGCGACGACGGCGGCGAGCGGTGGCAGGACATCGGAGAGGGCCTGCCGTCCACGTTCGGATTCGCCGCCGCGACCCACCCCCGCCGCCCGGACACCGCCTACCTCTTCCCGATCACGGCCGACTCGGACCGGGTCCCGGCCGAGAACAAGTGCCGGGTCTTCCGCACCGAGGACGGCGGCCGGACCTGGGACCCGCTGTCGGCCGGACTGCCTTCCGAGGCGCACTACGGCACGGTGCTGCGCGACGCCCTGTGCACCGACGACGCCGACCCGGCGGGCGTGTACTTCGGAAACCGCAACGGCGAGGTGTACGCGAGCGCGGACGACGGGGACACCTGGAGCCTGCTCGCCTCGCACCTGCCCGACGTCCTCTGCGTACGGGCGGCGGTGATCCGCCAGTAGAGTGACGGCCGTGGCAGCACGACCGTTGAAAGAGATCGTCGAGCCCGGGTGGGCGGACGCTCTGGAGCCCGTGGCCGGACAGGTCGCCTCGATGGGCGACTTCCTCCGTCAGGAGATCGCGCAGGGGCGCACCTACCTCCCGGCCGGACAGCATGTGCTGCGGGCCTTCCAGCAGCCGTTCCAGGACGTACGGGTCCTGATCGTGGGCCAGGACCCCTATCCGACGCCGGGGCACGCCGTCGGGCTCTCCTTCTCGGTCGCCCCCGAGGTACGTCCGCTGCCGGGCAGCCTGGAGAACATCTTCCGTGAGATGCACACCGACCTGGGGCTGCCCAGGCCCGCCAACGGGGATCTGACGCCCTGGACGCAGCAGGGCGTCCTGCTCCTGAACAGGGCGCTGACCACGGCGCCCCGCAAGCCCGCCGCGCACCGCGGCAAGGGCTGGGAGGAGGTGACCGAGCAGGCGATCCGCGCGCTGGCCGCGCGCGGGACCCCGCTGGTCTCGGTGCTGTGGGGGCGCGACGCCCGCAATCTGCGCCCGCTGCTCGGCGAGCTCCCCGCGATCGAGTCCGCGCACCCCTCCCCGATGTCGGCGGACCGGGGATTCTTCGGGTCGCGGCCGTTCAGCCGCGCCAACGACCTCCTGGTCCGGCAGGGCGCACAGCCGGTCGACTGGCGCCTGCCGTGACAGCCGGCGGCGACGCCTGGGTACTCGGGGTCGACTCGGGCGGGTCCGGGGTGCGGTTCGCGCTCGGCCGGGCCGAAGCGGGTGCCCCGGCCGAGGTGTTGGCGTCCGACGAGCCGGTACGGACCGGCCCCGCCGGGATCGACGCCGGGCATCTGCTCGGCCAACTGGTGCCCGCCGCACTGGAGTTGCTGGGCCGGACCGGCGCGGATCGGGTGGCTGCGGTGGCCGTGGGCGCCGCCGGGATGGCCTCGCTCGGCGACGACCTGCGGGCCAAGCTGCCCGCGGCGCTCGCCGGCGCGTTCGGGGTGCGCCGCCTCGCGCTGGCCGCCGACGCCGTGACGGCGTACGCGGGAGCACTCGGCCAGCGCCCCGGGGCGGTGGTCGCGGCCGGCACCGGAATGATCGCGCTCGGCACGGATCTGACGCGGTGGCGGCGGGCCGACGGCTGGGGCCATCTGCTCGGCGACTGCGGCGGCGGTGCCTGGATCGGCCGCGCGGGGCTGGAAGCGGCGATGCGCGCCCACGACGGCCGACGCGGTGGCTCGGCCGCGCTGCGCGAGCGGGCCGAGGCGCTGTTCGGCCCGGCGCCGGAGCTGCCCGGGCTGCTGTATCCGCGCACCGACCGGCCCGCGGTGCTGGCGTCGTTCGCGCCCGAAGTGGCGCGCTGCGCCGCGTCCGACGCGGTCGCGGCGTCGATCCTGCGGGAGGCGGCCCGCAACATCGCCGAGTCGGCGGCCGCGGTGTGCCCCGACGGGGCCGCCGGGCGCGGGGGCGGGGGCGGCCACACGGCCCTCGGTCTGTTCGACGGTGACGGCGCGAACCGAACGGTTGGCGAACGCGCGAGCGAAAGTGTGAGCGAATGCGAAGTGGCGCTCACCGGCGGCCTGTTCCACTTGGGCGATCCGCTGCTCGTCCCCGTACGGGAGGAGCTCGCCGCCCTGCTGCCGTCTGCGCGCACGGTCCCCGCGGCGGCAGATCCGCTCGCCGGAGCCCTGCTGATCGCCTCCGCGCTGGCCCGCGAGGAGCTGCGACTGCCGCACCATCCGCGCATGTTGTGGGTCACGACAGAGCAGGACACTTGAGGGCAATGTCACTCGTGGGATAAATACGGACAGATACCGCTCACCTGCCCCCTCCCCGAACACCCGCGCGCGCAAAGCCAGTAGCATGCCGGGCCATGAGCTCCCCCACTGGGCCCGCATCCGGCCTGCCTGTACGAATGCCGCGACCCCGCCAGCCAGGGCGGCACCGCCGCCCGGAGCCGGTGGTCGCTCCCGAGGGTGCGCCCGCGCTCGTCCTCGCCGTTCCCGGTACTCCTTCCCCCGCCGTGCGCGCCCTGGCGGAGGAAGTCATCAGCATCGCGCGCTCCGAGCTGCCCGGCCTCGACGCCCGGATCGGCTACCTGGACGCCGACGCCGCGTCCATGGAGTTCCCCCCGCTCGACGCCGTGCTCGCGCACGCCGCCGCCGAGCGCACCGCCCGCTACGAGCAGGCCCGTGCCGCCGGCCAGGACGTGGCCGCCCCCGACGGCCCCGTCGCCGTCGTCGTGCCGCTGCTCGCGGGCCCCGACAGCGCCCTGATCCGCCGGGTGCGCCAGGCCGTCATGGACAGCCGCGCCGCCGCCGAGCTGACCGACGTCCTCGGCCCGCACCCGCTGCTCGCCGAGGCCCTGCACGTGCGCCTCTCCGAGGCCGGTCTGGCCCGCGCCGACCGCGCCCGGCTGTTCACGGTCGCCACCGCCGCCGACGGCATCATCCTGGCGACGGTCGGCGGCGAGGAGGCCGTGCAGGCCGCCGGGATCACCGGCATGCTGCTGGCCGCCCGGCTGGCCGTGCCCGTGATGGCCGCCGCGCTCGACCAGGAGGGCTCGATCGCCGCCATGGCCGAGCAGCTGCGCGGCTCCGGCTCGGTGCAGCTCGCGGTCGCCCCGTACCTGATCGGCCCCGAGGTCGCGGACGGGCTGCTCGACGCCGCCGCCAAGGAGGCCGACTGCCTGGCCGCCGAGCCGCTGGGCGCCTACCCCGCGATCGGCAAGCTCGTGCTGTCGCAGTACGCGGCCGCGCTGGGCATCACGCCGCAGCCGCAGGGCTCCCCCGTGCACTGACGTACCCGGTACCCGTACGCGCACTTGTGACGCGAAAGGGCCCGCACCCGGCGAGGGTGCGGGCCCTTTCGCGCGTACGGGAAGAGTGCCCCTCAGCCGAAGACGACGCACGAGGCCGCGGGGGCGGGCACGGAGCCCGCCCGGCGCGGGATGCCGCTCTCCTCGTACAGGTCGAACCAGGTGACGTCGCCGGAGCGCTCGTTGGCCGCGTAGAGGCGGCGGCCCGAGGGGTCGAGGGTCAGATGGCGCGGCCAGCGCCCGCCGCAGTCCACGGTGGCCACCAAGACGGCGTGCTCGCCGTCGGGGTCGAGCGCGAGCGTGGCGATGGAGTCGTGGCCCCGGTTGGCGACCCAGAGGAACCGTCCGTCTCGCGCGACGACGACCTCGGAGGGGAACGTCTCGGTCGTCACGCCGTCGTGGATCACCCGGGTCTCCCCCAGCGGCTCCAGGGTGCCCGCGGCGGCGTCCCAGCGGCACACGACGAGCGTGGGCTCCAGCTCGTTGAGGACGTACGCGTGGCGGCCGTCGGGGTGGAAGGCCAGGTGGCGGGGGCCGGTGCCGGGGCGCAGCGCGGTCTCGCCGTGCGGGCGCAGGACGCCGGTCGCCGGGTCGAGCGCGCAGACGCGTACGGAGTCGGTGCCGAGGTCGACGCTCAGCAGCCAGCGCCCGCTCGGGTCGGGCAGCACCTGGTGGGCGTGCGGGCCGCTCTGGCGCTTGGGGTGCGGGCCGGAGCCGTGGTACTTGAGGACGTACGCGGCGGGGCCCGGGCGGCCGTCGGGGCCCACCGGGAGCGTGGTGACGCTGCCCGAGGTGTAGTTGGCGGTCACCAGGTGGCCGGCGGCGAGCGCGAGGTGGGTCGGGGCGGCGCCGTCCACCGGCACCGGCTCGCCGAGCGGGACCGGGGTGTCGCCGGTGACGTCGAAGGCGGCGGCCGTACCGTGCTCGCTCTCGCCCACCGCGTACAGCACCGTGACGTCCGCCGACAGGGCCAGGAACGAGGGGTCGGGGAGGGCGTCGGTGGCGCCGAGCGCGGTGAGCGCGCCGGTCAGCGCGTCCACGGCGGCGACGGTCACTCCCCTCCCGCCCGCCGTGGTGAACGACCCGATGAATGCCCGCCCGGCGCTGCTCTCGGCCACCGTGCTACCCCTCTCCGCGCGACTGCGCACCGGGGCTGGCCCCGGCGCCGACTGCGGCGACCGTAGCAGGCGGTCTAGACCAAATGAGGGGTGCGGGTGGCTCGTCGTGTCGCGGAGGTCGGGCGCGGGGTGCGCCCCCTACGAGCCCGAGGCTCAGGCCGTAGGGGACGGGCTCGCGGGATGCGCCGGACAAGCCCTGAAGGCCGGGGTGCGAGGCGGTTCCCGCAACGCCCCTGGTCAGGCCGTGAGCGCCGGTGCCCGGGGCGAAGTGCGCAGAGGCGTGGCCAGGGCCGCGAGGGCGTGTTCCAGGGCGTGCAGATGGCGCAGGGCGGCCTCGGCGGCGGGGTGGTGGTGGGGCTCGGCGGCCGCGGACGAGGCCGGGGCCGCCGAGACCGCGGAAGCGTGCGCCGCCGGAGTCACCAGGGCCTCCACCGCCGCCTCGACCCGGTCGCACGCGGCCGTCAGCCGGGCGTCGTGCGAGGCGGCCGGGTCGGCGGCCACGGTGGCCAGACCGCGTACCTCGCGGGCGCAGTCGTCGAGCAGGGCGATGATCTGCCGGGCGCGCGACCTGCGGCCCTTCAGCGGGCTGAGCGGGTGGACCAGCGGCGCCAGCGCGAGGCGGACGCGGCCGAGCAGCAGCTCAAGCTCGGCGGCGTGCGGCGCGGGGTCCGCGCCGTCGTCCCCGGCGAGTCGGCGGGTCGCCGCGCTGGTGCAGCCGCGTACGCAGTGCAGCGCGCGCTGGATCCAGGCGTCGGTCGCCGCGTGCGTGGTGACCGGCAGGACGAGCGCGACGGCCGCCGCCGCGCCGAGGGCGCCCACCGCGGTCTCCTCGAAGCGCAGCACGAGCAGCCCGGGGTGGAGCACGCCGAGCAGGCCGTACAGCAGTCCGGCCATGACGGTGACGAAGAACATCATCCAGCTGTACGACGGCGCCGCCGTGTAGAAGATCCCGAAGACGCAGACGGCGACCAGCGCGGCCGTCGGCGCGGGCGCGCCGTGCAGCGGCAGGGCGACGAGCAGACCGGCCACGATGCCCGCGACCGTGCCGAGCACCCGCCGGAAGCCGCGGACCAGGGTCTCGCCCCGCGACGCGGTGTTCACGAAGATCCACCAGGCTGTGCCGACGGCCCAGTACCAGCGCTCGTCCGACAGGAACTGGCCCACCGCGACCGCGATGGCGCAGGCCGCCGTCGCCTGGAAGGCCTGGCGGGTGGTTGGCCGGGCCAGCCCCCGGCCGCTGAGCGGGGCCGGTGCGGCGGGCGGCGGGGTGCGCCGCTCGATGCACCACACGCCGAAGCGGACCAGCGCCGAGGCGGCGATCGCCAGGGCGATCGCCCCGTACAGCTCGGGCAGTTGGGCCGGGACGGCGTGCAGGAACTGGGTCGTGAAGAACATCATGAAACCGAAGATGCCGAGCGCGTGGCCGCGCGGGCCCCAGCGCCGGGCGTAGACCCCCGCGAAGACCACGGCGAGCCAGGCGGAGTCGCGCAGCAGCGGGGTGCCGTGCAGGGCCGTGGCCAGGGCGAGTACGGGGAATCCCACGGCCGGGAGGAGCGCGGTGGTGAGCGCCTGGCCCCGGACGGTGGCGTCGCCGACGGTGAAGAGCGCGAGGAGCGCGGCGAGGCCCGCGGTGATGGAGGCGGGCAGGGACATGCCGCAGAGCTCGGCGGCAGTGACCGCCAGGCTGATCCCCAGGACGGCGCGTACGGAGACCCTCAGTCGCAACAGCCCCGGATCCGGAGCCACGAACATCCTCTTCACGGCGGTCGCCGCGCCCCCCTTCGTTGGAGCAGACACCCTCTTCGGCTTGCCGGTGCGCGGGCGTACAACGGCCGCGCAACGGCTTCGGACATGGCAAAGGCGCCGCGGTCCGGGACCGGCGTCGTCGCCGCCCCGGCGCTGCGCAGCGCCATCTGCTTGCTACGTACAGAGGAAAGCATCCGCAGTGACACTGGCTCAACTGGCCCCGTTTCGACTGAGCCATTGGTACAGTTGAATCGCGTACTTCAGGACCAGGAAGGGACCAACGGACCATGGCGGTGGACGCACTCGACACCCGGATCCTGCGGCTCCTCATCGAGCGGCCGCGCACCAGCGTGCGCGAGTACGCACGACTGCTCGGCATCGCGCGCGGCACGCTCCAGGCGCGGCTCGACCGCCTGGAGCGGGACGGGGTGATCACCGGGACGGGCCCGTTCCTCTCCCCCGCGGCCCTCGGCCACCCCGTCCTCGCCTTCGTCCACGTCGAGGTCACGCAGGGCCGTCTCAACGAGGTGGGCGACGCGCTCGCGGCCGTTCCCGAGATCGTCGAGGCGTTCTCGATCACCGGCGGCGGCGATCTGCTGACGCGCGTCGTGGCCCGCGACGCCGGTCATCTCGAAGACGTCATCCAGCGCCTGATCCAGCTCCCGGGCGTGGTGCGCACCCGCACCGAGGTGGCCCTGCGCGAGCGGGTGCCGCACCGGCTGCTGCCGCTGGTGGAGGCGGTGGGGCGGGCCGCCGGAGCGCAGCAGGAGACCGGCGTCGGCGCGCATTCCCGCTGACCCATCGGATTTCCCATACCTGCCATGGGGTTCTCCATTGGCCGCCCAACGAAGACGGGTCTACGTTCGAGGACATCGGCGCGACGGGCCACCGGGCCCGCGGCGCCGCAGCCCGCACCTTTCCCGGGCCGCCCGGCATCCGGGCCGGCCCGACTCCCCTCGGAGACATGTGACATGGCAAAGATCCTTTTCGTGATGACCGGCGCCGACCAGTGGACGCTCGCCGACGGCAGCAAGCACCCGACCGGCTTCTGGGCGGAGGAGGCCGTGGCCCCGTACGAGGCGTTCACCGGGGCGGGCCACGAGATCGTGGTCGCCACGCCCGGCGGGGTCGTCCCGCCCGTCGACAAGGGCAGCCTCGCCGCCGAGGTCAACGGCGGCCAGGAGAACGCCGACCGGGTCGCCAAGACGCTGGCCTCGATGGACGAGCTGCGGCGCCCGGTGAAGCTGGAGGAGGTCGACCTCGACGCGTACGACGCGGTGTTCTACCCCGGCGGCCACGGCCCGATGGAGGACCTGGCGGTCAACGCCGACTCCGGCAGGCTGCTGACCGACGCGCTCGCCTCGGGCAAGCCGCTCGGTGTGGTGTGCCACGCCCCGGCCGCGCTGCTCGCCGCGACCGGCGAGGACGGCTCCAACGCGTTCGCGGGCTACCGGCTGACCGGCTTCAGCAACGCCGAGGAGACCCAGGCGGGCCTCGCGGACAAGGCGAAGTGGCTGCTCCAGGACCGTCTGGTGGAGTTCGGCGCCGACTTCCAGGAGGGCGAGCCGTGGGCCCCGCACGTGGTCACCGACCGCAATCTGGTGACCGGGCAGAACCCGGCTTCCGCCGGTCCGCTGGCCGCCGAGCTCCTGAAGCGGCTGGCCGCCTGACGCCTCGGGGACTTCGCTGCTTCCGGCCCCCGAGTTGCGTCCCGCCCGGGAGCCGGAAGTCTTGAGGGCGACGCCCGTGCGGAAGACGCCGTACGGAATCGGAGCACGGCCATCCGGCTCAGCAAGCCCAGCAAGGGGGTAGACCCATGCAGGACCTCGCAGCCCTCGCGGAGGAGCACCTGGCCAAGGCGCACCTCGCCTCGCACGGCCGCAGCGCCCATCTCATCGTGCACGACGGCGCGCTGCGGCAGAGCGTGATCGCGCTGACCTCGGACTCCGAGCTCGACGAGCACAACGCGCCGCTCTCGGCCACCCTCCAGGTGCTGCGCGGCCATGTGCGGCTGACGTCGAACAGCGGCAACAAGGAGCTCCGCGCGGGCCAGCTCTGCGAGATCCCCCAGGAGCGCCACGGCCTGCTGGCACTGGAGGACTCGGCGGTGCTCCTGACGGCCGTCACCGCCGTGGAGTAGCGGCAGGGTCCGGGGCGGTCACCGAGGCACTGTTTCCCGGTGGCCGTCCCGCTCCCCCGCCCGCCTGGTCACCAGGAAGCCGACCAGAGTCAGCAGCCATGCCGCCACCGCGACCCAGAGCAGCACCACGCCCAGTGTGCGCAGCCCCGTGACGTGCGCGGCGGCGGCGGTGGACAGCGCGGCCACGGCCGCCATCCCCAGCGGGAAGACGGTGGCCCAGCGCCGTACGTCGTAGTGCGGCCGGGGTCGGACCACCTCCGCCGTCAGCAGGATGGCGTACCAGGCGAGATCGAGGCCGAGCAGGATCAGGGTGGCCGTGCGCAGGGCCTGGTGGGCGTTTCCGGTCCACAGCGGGGACGCGGTCAGTCTCGAGCCGGCCAGCGCCGAGATCGCCAGTGCGCCGCCCGCGATCCACTGGTCGCCCGCCCCGGTCCACACCTGGCGGAAGTCGAACCGGACCAGCGCCTCCCCGTAGAGCAGCACCCCGAGGCCGAAGACGACGAGGGCCGACCGGGCCAGCCAGTCGCCCTCGCCCATGGCCGCGAGCGTGGCCGCGAGCACCGCGAGCCCCTGGGTGGCGACGCACACCAGGAACGCCCCGCCGGGCATCCGCCGCTTCCAGCGGCGTACGACCGAGTACAGCAGTCCGGGCCAGAGCGCGGTGGCCAGTGCGAGCAGGGCGGCGGCTGCCGTCTGCCAGCCGAGCGCCGAGAGCCGGGTGCCGAGCACGGCCGCGGCCGCGACGGCCGTCAGCGCGGGCGGGGTGTCGGCCTCCGCGTGCCAGCGCGGGCGGTCGCGCAGGAACCGGACCGAGAAGTCGGCGGCGAGCACCAGCCACACCGCGCCGGTCAGCCCCAGCGCGGCGCGCGAGAAGGTCTCGTGGCCGACGAGGTGCAGGCCGATGGAGACGATGCCGGTCGCCATGACGGCGGAGCCGGCCGCCGGGGGGAGTTCGGCCCACCAGGGGCCGGGAGGACGGGTCACCGTGCCATCGGTACGCGGCGGCCGCCGGGCCCGCCACCCGGATGCGCCAGGGGGACCACCGGGAACACCCGCCCCCGCTTGGTCCAGACCTATTGACGGAAGGTCTGGACCACTTTACGGTGTGGCGCAGCCGGACCCCGTACCGCAACCGGACCCGTACGTCTCCAGGTTCCCCACAGCCCAGGAGGTACCCCCATGCTCGGTCGGATGTTACGTCTCGCGGGAGCCGGCCTGACGCTGGCCCTCGCCGCGCAGCTGCCCGCCGCGGCCGCGCCCGCCGCACCCCAGGGCGATACCTGCGCGGTGAAGTCGAAGCCCGCGGGCAAGGTGCTCCAGGGCTACTGGGAGAACTGGGACGGCTCCTCCAACGGCGTCCACCCGCCGTTCGGCTGGACCCCGGTCACCGACTCCCGTATCGCCGCGCACGGTTACAACGTCATCAACGCGGCGTTCCCCGTCATCCGCTCCGACGGCACGGCGCTGTGGGAGGACGGGATGGACGCGACCGTGAAGGTCGCCACCCCGGCGGAGATGTGCGCCGCCAAGGCGTCCGGGCAGACGATCCTGCTGTCCATCGGCGGGGCGGCGGCCGGGATCGACCTGAGCTCCGCCGCGGTCGCGGACAGGTTCGTCGCGACGGTCGTCCCCATCCTCAAGAAGTACAACTTCGACGGAATCGACATCGACATCGAGACCGGTCTGGTGGGCAGCGGAAATATCGGCCAACTCTCCACTTCCCAGGCGAATCTGGTCCGCATCATTGACGGCGTCCTCGCCCGAATGCCGTCGAACTTCGGGCTCACGATGGCGCCGGAGACGGCGTACGTCACGGGCGGCAGCGTCGCATACGGGTCGATCTGGGGCGCATATCTGCCCATCGTGAAGAAATACGCGGACAACGGCCGGCTGTGGTGGCTGAACATGCAGTACTACAACGGCAGCATGTACGGCTGCTCCGGCGACTCGTACTCGGCGGGCACCGTCCAGGGCTTCACCGCGCAGACCGACTGCCTCAACAAGGGCCTGGTCGTCCAGGGCACCACCGTCAGGATCCCCTACGACGAGCAGGTCCCGGGTCTGCCCGCGCAGCCGGGTGCCGGGGGTGGCCATATGGCGCCGAGCCTGGTGTCGCAGGCGTGGAACCGCTACGGCGGCGCGCTGAAGGGCCTGATGACCTGGTCGATCAACTGGGACGGCTCCAAGGCCTGGACCTTCGGCAACAACGTGAAGGCGCTGCAGGGGCGTTGACAGCCCGGCGCGGCGCACCGGAATGCCACCTTCCGAAAACCTGCACACCGCGTGCGCAGACCGGTCACCGCACCCCTCCGCGCACGTCGGCCGCACCAGCCGGAGAGGGCCTTAACAGCCGGAGTGTCCCAGTTGAGCAAATGGACTTCGGGGTACGGGGAATTCATGAAGTGAAGCTCGTGAAGAAGCTGCTCACAAACCATGAACGCCTCTGCACGCAGCGGTAATAAGCATCGTGAGGAATGCCTGATCAGGGCCGATGTGGATTGGCTGTGCACGGCGTCGGCGTGCTTTGATCCTGCCCCATACGGAAGCCCCGGCAACGGGCTCTCCGTAGTGAATTCCCCCCGAATGAAGGGCAGTTTCCCCATGAACATCACCCCCCAGGTCGAGACCCGCGAGATCTCCGACGCCGACCTCGACAACGTGTCCGGCGGCCTCGTCGGCACCGCGCTCGGCAACGTGACCGGCACCGCCGACTCGCTCCTCCCGGTCTCGGGCATCGTGGGCTCGGTCACGGGTCTGGTCGAGTCGGCCACCGGTGTGAACACCGGCGTCGTCACCGGCCTGGCCTCCGGCCTCGTCGCCGGTCTCTGAGACTGCGCGCGAGCCCCGGAACCCGCTCGGTTCCGGGGCTTCCCGCATTGGTACCCAGGTAAGGGCAGAGTCCCGTGCAATTTCGTCAACAGGCCCTTTCCAAGCTCCAGTCACCGGAGGAACTCGACCTGCCGGTGCGTTTCGCGCGCCCGCAGGGGCGGCTCGTCCTGGCCGTCACCGTGGCCGTCATGGCCGCCGCCTGCTTCTGGGCGGTGACCGGATCGGTCTCCTCCACCCTGAGCGCGCCCGGCATCCTCACCCACGCCCAGGGCAGCTACGTCCTGCAGAGCCCCGTGGCCGGACAGGTCACCGGTGTGCTCGCCAAGGAGGGCGAGGCCCTCGCTGCCGGAGCGCCGCTGCTCAAGGTCCGCACCGAGTGCGGCGACCGGGTCGTCCGCGCCATCGCGGCGGGCCGGCTGACCACGCTCAGGGCCGCCATCGGCGCGGTCGTGGCGCTCGGTGCGGACGTGGCCAGCGTCGAGCGGACCGGCGGCGCCGACGACCCGCTGATGGCGATGCTGTACGTGCCGGGCGGCGGTGGCGCCTCCGTCCCGGTGGGCGCGCCCGTCGACCTCACCGTGCAGTCCGTGCCCAGCGGGCAGTACGGGGTGCTGCGGGGCAGGGTGGCGGCCGTCGGCCGCAGCGCCCAGACCCGCGAGCGGATCACCGCCTTCCTCGGCGACGCGCAGCTCGCCGAGCAGTTCTCGCGGCAGGGCAGGCCGGTCGCGGTCCTGGTGGAGCTCGACCGCTCGGCCGCCACCAAGTCCGGCTACCGCTGGTCCTCGGCCCAGGGCCCGCCGTACGCGGTCGACTCCATGACCCCGGCCACCGGCTCCGTCCATCTGGCCGACCAGCGTCCCCTCGATTGGCTCCTCCCGTGACCGCACCGCCCGCCTCCTCCGCACCCCCGCAGCTCCCGCCCCCCGGCCGCGGCCGCCACCGCCCCGAGAGCGCACCGGCGGGCAGGCGCCGTGCCCGGCAGGCGCCCAAGGCTAAGCGGGCGAGGACCGTGCGCAGCCCCACCGTCCTCCAGATGGAGGCCCTGGAGTGCGGCGCCGCCTCGCTGGCGATGGTGCTCGCGCACCACGGCCGCCATGTGCCGCTGGAGGAGCTGCGCATCGCGTGCGGCGTCTCGCGCGACGGCTCGCGGGCCAGCAACGTGCTGAAGGCCGCCCGCAGTTACGGGCTCACGGCCAAGGGCATGCAGATGGAGCCCGCCGCGCTGGCGGAGGTGCGCGCGCCCGCCATCTTGTTCTGGGAGTTCAACCACTATGTCGTCTACGACGGCATCGGCCGCCGCTTCGGACGGCGGGGCGTGTACATCAACGACCCCGACAAGGGCCGCAGGTTCGTGCCCGCCGAGGACTTCGACACCAGTTTCACCGGTGTCGTCCTGGTCCTCGAACCCGGCGACGGATTCCGGCGCGGCGGCCGCAGGCCCGGCGTGCTCGGGGCGCTGCCCGCGCGGCTGCGCGGCACCACCGGCACGATGCTGGTCGCGCTCGTCGCCAGCCTGCTGCTCGTGGCGGTCGGAGCGACGCTGCCCGCGCTGAGCCGTACGTACATCGACGCCTTCCTGATAGGTGATCAGACCTCCCTGCTCGGCGTGCTGTTCACGGCCATGGGCACCATGGTGGCGCTCACCGCCGCGCTGACCTGGCTCCAGCAGGCCAACCTGCTGCGCGGGCGCGTCATCTCGTCGACGCTCGGCGGCGCCCGCTTCTTCCGGCATCTGCTCCGGCTTCCGGTGACGTTCTTCGCCCAGCGCAGCCCCGCCGACCTCGTCCAGCGGCTCCAGTCCAACGACGCGGTGGCCGAGACCCTGGCCCGCGACCTCACCGCGGCGGGCGTCGACGGCGTCGTGGTGCTGCTCTACGCCTTCCTGCTGTGGACCTACGACCCGCAGCTCACCGTCATCGGGGTGGGCATCGCGCTCCTCAACGTGGTCGCGATGCGCGTGGTGGTACGCCTGCGGGCCACCCGTACCCAGAAGCTGCGGGCCGACAGCGCCCGGCTGACCAACACCTCGTACACCGGCCTCCAGCTGATCGAGACGATGAAGGCGACCGGTGGCGAGGACGGCTACTTCCGCCGCTGGGCGGGGCAGCACGCCACCACTCTGGAGGAGCAGCAGCGCCTCGGGGTGCCGAGCGCGTGGCTGGGTGTCGTCGCCCCGCTGCTCGCCACGCTCAACAGCGCGCTGATCCTGTGGATCGGCGGGCTGCGGGCGGTCGAGGGGCACCTCTCGATCGGGCTGCTCGTCGCGTTCCAGGCGCTGGTGACCCGCTTCACCGCGCCGGTCACCCGGCTCAACTCGGTGGCGGGACGGATCCAGGACTTCGCGGCCGACGTGGCCCGACTCAAGGACGTGGAGAACTTCCCGGTGGACGCGCTGTACACGCGCGACGAGCCGGAGCACAGCACCCGCAGACTGAAAGGCCATGTGACGCTCGACGACATCACGTTCGGCTACAGCCCGCTGGACGCGCCGCTGCTCACCGGCTTCTCGCTGTCCGTGGGGCCGGGGCAGCAGGTGGCGCTCGTCGGCGGCTCCGGCAGCGGCAAGTCAACGGTGTCCCGGCTCATTTCGGGGCTCTACACGCCGTGGGAGGGCTCGATCCGCATCGACGGGCAGCGCCTGGAGGACATCTCCCGCAGCGCGCTCGCCGCCTCGGTCTCCTTCGTCGACCAGGACGTCTTCCTCTTCGAGGGCACCGTGCGGGACAACGTGGCGCTGTGGGATCCGTCGATTCCGGACGACGCGGTCGTCGCCGCTCTTCAGGACGCGGCGCTGTACGAGGTCGTCGCCCGCCGTCCGGGGGGCATCCACGGCCGCGTCGAGCAGGACGGCCGCAACTTCTCCGGCGGGCAGCGCCAGCGCCTGGAGATCGCCCGCGCCCTGGTGCGCCGCCCCAGCGTCCTGGTCCTCGACGAGGTCACCAGCGCCCTGGACGCGGAGACCGAGCAGGTCATCATCGACAATCTGCGCCGGCGCGGCTGCGCCTGCGTCGTGATCGCCCACCGGCTGAGCACGGTCCGCGACAGCGACGAGATCGTGGTCCTGGACCACGGCGCCGTCGTGGAGCGCGGCCGCCACGAGGAGCTGCTCGCGGCGGGCGGGCCGTACGCCGAGCTGGTCAAGGAGCACTGAGGTGACGTCCGTACACGGTCTCGCCGACCCCGGCGCGCTCGGGCACGACCCGGTCCTGGCAGCCCTCGGCGGCCTCGGCCAGGAGGTCGACTGCACCGGTCTGCGCGGCTTCTCCCTGGAGGGGCCGCAGGTGCTGTGGCTCGTCGTGGGCGGCGCCCTCGACCTGTTCGCGGTGGACGCGGCGGCGCAGGGCCACTGGCACTTCCTCGGCCGACTCGAACCCGGCACGCTCCTGCTCGGCCCGGTGGAGGGACCGCAGCACACCCTCATCGGCAGGCCCCTGCGCGAGTGCGTACTGCGCCGGATCCCGCTGCGGGAGCTGTACCGGTCCGCGTACGCCGATTCGGTGGCGTACGAAGGCGGCTACGGCAGCCACTACGACACCGGGGACGAGGCCCTCAGCCTGCTCGAACACGCCTTCTCGCTCGGTGTGGGGCGCGGCCAGCGCGTGCTGTTCGAGGCGCCGCTGGACGGCCGTACGACGTTCGACGAGCCGGTGGCCGACGACGACGTCCTGTGGCTGCCGGTCTCCCCCGGCAGCGTCCAGTACGGCGCCGCGTTCAGCGCCGAGGCGGCCGGGGACCTGCTGGTCGACGGGGCGCTGTGGCAGGGCATGGTCAACCGGCAGCACCGGCTGCTGTCCGCACTCGACCGCTGGATCGAGCGCATGGAGCGCGCCCACGAGGACCGCACGGCGGCCGGCATCAAGGCGGGCGAGGCCGTCCGCGACGAGGCCGACCGGGCTCTGCTGACCTCCATCGGCCGCCCCGGCAGGGCGCCTTCGCGTACGGCCGGGGCGAGCGACGACGCCACGTACGCGGTGTGCTCCCTCGTCGCCCGCGCGGCCGGGATCACGCTCACGGAGCCGTCCAGGAGCGGCGCGGTGAGCGAGCGGATCGACCCCGTCGAGCAGGTGGCGGTCGCCTCCCGGATCCGGACCCGCCCCGTGCGGCTCGACGGGAGCTGGTGGAGCGAGAACGCCGGCCCCCTGGTGGGCCACCGGGCGGCGAGCGGAACGCCGGTCGCCCTGCTGTGGCGGCGCGGCGGGTACGAGGCGGTGAACCCGGCGACCGGGCGCCGCACCCGGGTCGGCGCGGCCAACTCCGAGGAGTTCGAGCAGCGGGCTGCGATGTTCTACCGGCCGCTGCCCGAGACGCCGCTGAGCAAGTGGGGGCTGCTGCGGTTCGGACTCCGCGGCACCCGTCCCGATCTGCGCAACCTGGTCCTCGCCGGGCTGGTGACGGTCGGGCTCGGCGCGCTGGTGCCGCTCGCCACCGGCCAGGTGCTCGGGGCGTACGTACCGCGGGCCGAGACCAGCCTCATCGCCCAGGTCTCGCTGGCGATCATCGTCAGCGGCGTCGTCGCGGCGGCCTTCTCACTGCTGCAGAACCTGACCCTGCTGCGGATGGAGGGGCGTATCGAGAGCACGCTCCAACCAGCCGTGTGGGACCGGCTGTTGAGGCTGCCGACGAAGTTCTTCACCGAGCGCTCCACCGGTGAACTGGCGAGCGCGGCGATGGGGGTCAGCGCCATTCGCCGGGTGCTGTCCGGGCTGACCCCGGTCGTGGTCCAGGCGGGCACGGTCGGTGCGATGAACCTCGTACTGCTGCTCTGCTTCAGCGTGCCGCTCGCCCTGACCGCGCTCGGGATGCTCGCCGTGATCGCGGCGGTGTTCCTCGCCCTGGGCATCTGGGAGCTGCGCTGGCAGCGCCGTCTGGTAGAGCTCGGCAACAAGCTCAACAACCAGGCGTTCCAGACCCTGCGCGGACTGCCCAAGCTGCGGGTCGCCGCGGCGGAGAGCTTCGCGTACGGGGCGTGGGCGCGGGAGTTCGCCCGCAGCCGGGAGCTCCAGCAGCGGGCGGACCGGATCAAGAACGTGACGACGGTGCTCAACGCCGTCTATCTGCCGCTGTGTTCACTGGTGATGTTCGTGCTGCTCGCGGGCCCGGCGCGCGGGTCTCTTTCGGCCGGTGCGTTCCTGACCTTCAACACCTCCGTGACCATGCTGCTGACCTCGGTCACCCAGCTCACCGGGGCGTTCCTGTCGGCGGCCGCCGCACTGCCGATGTTCGAACAGATCAAGCCGGTGCTCGACGAGGCGCCCGAGGTGAGCGGCACCGGCACCCAGCCCGGCGCGCTGTCCGGGGAGATCGAGGCCCGGGGCCTCTCCTTCCGCTACACCGACGACGGTCCGCTGGTCCTGGACGAGGTGTCCCTGACGGTGCGGCCCGGCGAGTTCGTGGCGATCGTCGGCCCCAGCGGCTGCGGCAAGTCGACCCTGCTGAGGCTGCTGATCGGCTTCGACCGGCCGGTCGCGGGCAGTGTCCTGTACGACGGGCAGGACCTGGCGGCGCTCGACCGGGCGGCCGTGCGCCGCCAGTGCGGCGTGGTCCTCCAGCACGCCCAGCCGCTCAGCGGGTCGATCCTGGAGTGCATCTGCGGCGCGGAGGCGTTCACCCAGGAGGAGGTGTGGGAGGCGGCCGCGATGGCGGGGCTCGCCGAGGACATCAAGCGCATGCCGATGGGCCTGCACACCATGATCGCCAATGGCGGCGCCGTCTCCGGCGGTCAGCGCCAGCGGCTGATGATCGCCCAGGCCCTGGTCCGGCGCCCCCGCATCCTCTTCTTCGACGAGGCGACCAGCGCGCTCGACAACGAGACCCAGCGCGTCGTCATCGAGAGCACCCGCGCCCTGGACGCCACCCGCGTCGTGATCGCGCACCGGCTCTCCACGGTGCTGGACGCCGACCGCGTGATCGTGATGTCCGAGGGCCGCGTCGTACAGCAGGGGCCGCCCGCCGAGCTCCTGGCGGACACGGGCGGGCGGCTCCACGAGCTGGTGCGGCGGCAGTTGAGGTAGGCGGCCGCCGTCCGGGGCCGATGCGTCAGAAGCTGACCTGTGCCCGGACGTCGGCGCGGCCGACGGACTCCAGCTCGTACATCGTGCAGTACAGCCGGCGGATGTACTCGATGTCGCGGTCGCGGGCGCGGGCCTCCTTGACGGGATACAGCACCGTCAGCTCGTACGAGCGCTCCCGGTTGATGTCGCCGTCCTTGTCGCGCCACTGGCCGCGCCCCTCCTGGAGGGTGAGGCCGGACGGGAAGCGCGGGGTGACCACCTCGGCGACGAACTTCATGAACTCCTCCTCGGTGATGGGCGGTTTGCCGTCGTGGCGGCCCGTGCCGAAGTAGAGGTGCGTGGAGACGTACGGGCTGCCGTGGCCTTCGGTGGCCTGCGCGGTGGCGGCTGCGGGCGCGGCCGTCCCGTAGGCGACCTCGGACACCGGTCCCCCGGTGGCGAAGAGGAGCGCGATCGCCACGAGGGCGGCGGCCGCGGGCGTCGAAATCCGAACGTGCAGCATGCGGGTCCTGTCTGTCGACGGGCGGTGGGGGTGGTTCTCGGAACGGGTGGTTCACGGAACACGTGGTTCTCGGGACGGGCGGCTCTCAGGCCGGGTGGTTCCGAGGGATCAGGGGACCCGGGCCGCCGGGCCCGACGGGCAGCGACTCCCGCAGGAAGGCGGCCGCGTCCCGCAGGTTCGGCGGGGCCCCGGGGCTCGCGAGCAGCCGGACCGCCGTGGCGCCGAGCGTCTCGGTGGTGCGTACGGAGCCGATCCCGGCGGCCCGGGGCGCGACCTCCGCGATCAGCTCCTCCGCCTCGCCCCAGGCCCGCGCCCGTACCAGCGCGGACAGGAGCTCAGCGGTGAACAGGTGGCGGTAGGACGGGCCGGGTGCGGTGGCCGCCTCGTACAGCAGGGGGACGGCCCGGCCCCAGGCGCCCAGCCGGGACAGCACCCAGCCCTCGTGGCCGAGCAGTTCGGTCCGGTCGATCCACCAGGCCCACGGCGGGTCGTCGGGGGATGCGCCGTCGAGGAAGCGGCTGCGGGCGCGGGAGATCAGGGCCACGGCTTCCCGGCTTCCGCCCAGCATGGCGGTCGCGTGCGCCCGGCGCACCAGGACGAGGCTGCCCACCAGGGCGGGCAGGGGCCGGGGCCCGGCCACCCGGGCAGCCGTCTCCAGAGCGGCCTTGGGGCGGCCGGTGTGGGCCTCCAGCATGCTGTGGTTGAGCAGCGTCAGCCGGGCGGTGCCCCGGTCGCCGCAGAGCTCCGCCAGGGCGAGGGCCCGCCCGTTCATCCGGCGCGCCCGGCGGTAGTGGCCCGCGTCGAAGAGGATCCAGCCGATCACCTCGCTCAACTCGGCGAGGGCGGCGAGCAGATCGCGGTCGCTGCGGCGCAGCCGGGCGGGGTCGGCCGACAGCTGCGGGATGCGGCGCAGGGCCTCGCGCACGGCGGGCAGAGCGGCCGTGGCACCGCGTGAGGCGTCCAGGGCGACCAGGCGCTCGATCGCGCCCAGGGCCGCGGGGATGAGGGCGGCGGGGTCCTCGGCGCACGCCTCCTCGCGGGCCGAAGGGGCCCGGGACGGCCGCCCGGTCATGAGGTGACCCGGGCCTCGGAGCGCCGGGACCGGCCCTGGGCGAGGGCGGTGAACGAGGAGGCCACCTCGGTCAGCCACTCCACCTCGTCGCGGAAGTCCTCGTACGGCGGCCGTGCGGGGATGTCGGAGGCGTCGGCCTGCTCGGCCCGCTCCTCGGGCGGACGGCTCAGCACGGCCCGCACCTGGAGCGCCTCGCCCAGCGGGGAGGTGGGGTCCTCGGGCAGATCGAGGGAGCGGGCCTCGCGCGCGAAGTCCGCGAGGGAGAGCGAGGTGCGCAGGATCAGCTGGCCGTCGCGGATCTCGATGACCCGCCGGTAGAGGCCGTAGTGGAGATCGCGGGGCGGGATGAGGTCGCGCGGCCAGCACCGCGGCGGGTCGAGTGCGATGTCCGGCGACGCCTGGTACAGCGCCCACCACAGCGGCCGCAGTCGCAGATACGAGCGGTAGCTGCGCAGCCAGCCGAGTGCGCGGGTGATGTGGATCCCCCAGGACGGGATGGTCCAGCCGGTGATCTGGAGCAGGGCCCCGATGCTGCCGCACGACCACTGCACGGGGTCGAGGGCGGATCCGTCGAAGTGCAGCCTGGTGCCGGCGATCTGGATGCTGCGCGTGACGCAGTAGACCAGGATCAGGCTCGCGCCGAGGGTCACCGTCCGCATGCCGACCTTGAGCCATTGCCGGTTGGCCATCTTGGTGAACCGCAGGGAAAGCCGCACGGTCTCGAATTGACCGATCGCACAAATCACCAGATAGAACGACATATACAGCGCGTATTCGCCGTGCTGAATACTGAGCAGGATCGTCGAGGTGGCCGTTTTGGACTTTGTCACCGGGCCGACGGCGATCGACGCGGCCACGAGTACACAGAGGGCGACGCCGAAGAACAGCACCCGGCGCCGGGCCCTGCGCCGGGCCTCTTCGGGCGGACACGACCAGTACACGAGGACGACCTGCTGCGCCGCGGTGAGCACGACCACCGCCACCTGCACGATGAGCGAGGTGACGTTGGGGCGCCCGAAGAGGGCCGAGATGTGCACCCGCAGGGCGTCCAGATCGACCAGGAAGCTGATCCCGGAGCACAGGAAATAGGTGCACAGCGCCCACAGGGCCGGGTCGTGCTTTCTGCGCAGCAGATCCGGCAGCCGGTACGCGAACGCCGCGAGGCCGCCGAGGGCGCAGGCCCACGCCAGGAATCCGTAGACAGTGTTCATCTGTTGTCATTCATCCGTTGTCCGGCTTCCCGACACCGTTCTCGATCCGGGCGACGACCTCCGCGGCCTCGTCCGGGACGCCCCAGGCGGGTTCGAGCCACCGCTTGGTGGCCCTGGCCAGGATCAACGAGGCCATCGTCTCGGCCTCCTGCTCCTCGTCGTCGCTGTAGCGCGAGCGCATCAGCATGCTCTGGACGACGCCGGGTTCGACGCCGGTGAACAGCTGTCCCGCGTCACCGCGGTCGAAATTCACGGAGCCGCGGTGCTGGAAGGCGATATGCGCCAGCTCATGGGCGATGATGTGTTCTTTGTGTGACTGCGATGCGGCCTTCTCGTAAGCAATAACGTCGAAGTCGTCCATTTTCAGCCAAAGACCGAAGAGATGGCGCTCGGGGAACGGCATCGGAATCAGATGGATCGGCCGCCGGTTCTGCACGCTGAGAAAGCGGTGCAGTTCCTCGATGCCGCAGCCGTGCTCCATGCCCCACTCCGCGAGCATCGCCTCACAGGTATGGCGGACCTTTTTGAGACGGCGCCTGCGCCGACGGTCCCCCGGTGACGGTAACGCTGAGTCAGGCAACACGGAATTGACCTCACTGATTCAACGAGCCCGTGATTCAGGGCCCCTGATCCCCGCGGACAATGCGGCCATGATGCCATACGCTCAACTCGCGAAAGATTGACGTGAGTTCCATTCGGCCGCGTGGGGCAGAACCGTGCCGGTGCCCCTTTCGTCCGGGTCATGGTGAATGGGTGTGGGCGAGCCCGTCAGCGGAACTCCGGTCCCGCCGCGCCGCGCGGCGACGATCTCCGCGGCGATGGACAGGGCGGTCTCCTCGGGCGTACGGGCACCGAGGTCGAGGCCGATCGGCGAGCGCAGCCGGGCCAGTTCGCGCTCGGTGAGGCCGGTCTCGCGCAGCCTGCGGTCGCGGTCCTCGTGGGTGCGGCGCGAGCCCATCGCGCCGACGAACGCCACGGGCAGCCGCAGAGCCGTCTCCAGGAGCGGGATGTCGAACTTGGCGTCGTGGGTCAGGACGCACAGCACCGTGCGCCCGTCGGTCTCCGTGCCCCGCAGATAGCGGTGCGGCCAGTCGACCACCACCTCGTCGGCCTCCGGGAAGCGCTCCCGGGTGGCGAAGACGGGGCGCGCGTCGCACACCGTCACGCGGTAGCCGAGGAACTTGCCCGTACGCACCAGGGCCGCCGCGAAGTCCACGGCGCCGAAGACGATCATGCGGGGCGGCGGCACGCTCGCCTCGGCGAAGACGGTGATCCCGCCCGCCCCGCAGCGCTCCCCGGTCTCCGCCAGGCCGAAATCCCCGGTGCGCCCCGCGTCCAGCAGGGCGCGGGCCTCGGCCGCCGCGGCGCGGTCGAGGCCCACAAGCCCGCCGAGGCCGCCTTCGTACGATCCGTCGGGGCGTACGAGCAGTGCCCGGCCAAGGCGTCCGGCCGGGCCCGCGACCACCCGGGCGAGGGCGGCGGCCCCGCCCCGGGCGGCGGCCGCGAGCGCCGCCGCGACCACCGCCCGGTCCGGCGCGTCCACGCGCACCGGCGTGACCAGTACGTCGACGACCCCGCCGCAGGTCAGCCCGACCGCGAAGGCATCCTCGTCGCTGTAGCCGAACCGCTCGCGGACCGCCTCGCCGTCCTGGAGCGCCTGGACGCACAGGTCGTAGACCGCCGCCTCCACACAGCCGCCGGAAACGGAGCCGATGGCGGCGCCGTCGCCGTCCACGGCGAGCGCGGCGCCCGGGCCGCGCGGCGCGCTGCCGCCCACGGCCACCACGGTGGCCACGGCGAAGTCCCGGCCCTGCCGCGCCCACCGGTCCAGTTCCCCGGCGATGTCAAGCACCTCGGCCCCCGTCCGGCCCGGTCCGGGTCCCTGTCCCGGCCAGCAGGACGCGGTCGGGGCGGATCGGGAGATCGCGGTGGCGCACGCCCGTCGCGTGCCAGACGGCGTTCGCGACCGCCGCCGCGGCCCCCACGATCCCGATCTCCCCGATGCCCTTGATCCCGACCGGGTCGTCCGCGTCCGGATCGTCGACCCAGTCCGCCTCGATGCGCGGCACATCGGCGTGCGCGGCGAAGTGGTAGCCCGCGAGGTCCGGCCCGACGTGGGCGCCCGAGGCCCGGTCGCGGACCGCCTCCTCGTGCAGCGCCATGGAGATACCCCAGGTCATACCGCCGATGAACTGGCCGCGTGCGGTGAGCGGGTTGACGATCCGGCCCGCGGCGAAGATACCGAGCATGCGCCGGACCCTCACCTCGCCGCTGGCGGGGTCCACGGCGACCTCCGCGAACTGCGCCCCGTACGAGTGCCGCTCCTTCTGGGGCAGCGCGGCGATCGCGGCGGAGGTGTCCGAGCGCGCCGTGACGCCCTCGGGCGGGATGTCGCCGCCCAGGGCCAGCTGTTCGCGCAGCTCGGCCGCCGCGGCCATGATCGCCCAGGCCCAGGAGCGGGTGCCCGTCGAGCCGCCGGCGATCATCGCCGGGCCGAAGTCACTGTCCCCGATCCGCACCTGGACGCGGCCGGGCTCGACCTCCAGCGCGTCCGCCGCGATCAGGGTCAGCGCGGTGCGAGCGCCCGTCCCGATGTCGGCCGCGGTGATCCGTACGGTGAAGGTGCCGTCCGCCTGCGCCGTCACGGCCGCCGTGGAGGGGGCGGCGCCCGCGGGGAAGGTGGCCGCCGCCGTGCCGGTCCCCAGCAGCCAGCGCCCTTCGCGGCGCACTCCCGGACGCGGGTCGCGCTCCGCCCAGCCGAACCTGCGGGCGCCCTCCTCGAAGCAGGCGAGCAGACTGCGGCCCGCGAACGGCAGCCCGGAGACGGGTCCGGCAGCCGGCTCGTTGCGGGCCCGCAGCGCGATCGGGTCGATGCCGCACCGCTCGGCGAGCTCGTCGAGAGCCGACTCCACGGCGAACGAGCCGGGGGCCTCGCCCGGCGCGCGCATCCAGGTCGGTGTCGGCACGTCGAGCCGGACGAGCCGGTTGGCGGTGCGGTGCGCGTCGGCGTCGTACAGCACCCGGCCGAACGCGGCGCTCTGCTCGACGAACTCATGGACGGTCGAGGTGACGTTCTGGGCCTCGTGCCCGAAGGCGCGCAGCCGTCCGTCGGCGTCGGCGCCGAGCCTGACCCGGTGGGCCGTGGGGCTGCGGTAGCCGACGAGCGAGAACATCTGACGGCGAGTCAGAACGACGCGGACCGGGCGGTGGAGCACGGTCGCCGCCATCGCGGCGGCCACCTGGTGGGGGCGCACGCCCTTGGAGCCGAAGCCGCCGCCGATGTGCTCGGACAGCACGCGTACCGAGGCCGGGTCGAGGGAGAACAGCCTGGCGAGCTCGTCCGCCACCCACTTGCTGCCCTGGTTGGAGTCGAAGACCTCCAGCCGGCCACCGTCCCAGCGGACCGTCGCCGCGTGCGGCTCCATGGGGTTGTGGTGCTCCTCCGGCGTGCTGTACCGCGCGTCCACGACGACGGCGGACGCGGCGAGTTCGCGCTCCAGGTCCCCCTTCTCCGTCTCCATGGACTCGCGCGGCTCCGGGGTGTACGTGCCGGGGCCGCCCGGGGTGAACTCGACGTCGTGCGGCTCCGTTTCGTACCGCACGACCAGCGCCTCGGCGGCCTCCCGGGCCTGTTCGGAGGTCTCGGCGACGACCAGCGCCACCGGCCAGCCCGCGCAGGGCACCCGGTCGTTCTGGAAGAGCGCGACGATCGGGTCGGGCCGCCCGAGGAGGCCCTGGTAGTCGGCGTCGACGCGCGGGGCGTTGCCGTGGTGCAGCACGGTGAGGACGCCGGGCATGGCGAGGACCGGGGCGGCCTCCACCGAGCGGACGCTGCCGCGCGCGACGGTGGACACCACCAGCCAGCCGTGGGCCAGGCCGGCGAACGGGATCTCCCCGGCGTAGCGGGCCGCTCCGGTGACCTTGTCGCGGCCCTCCACGCGGGTGTGGGCGGCGCCGACGGCGCCGGTGACCCGGCTGGGTCCGGTGGTCGTGGTCATCGGGCGGCCTCCTCGGCGAGTTCGGTGAGCACGGCCACGACGAGGTTGCGCATCAGCGTCACCTTGTAGCCGTTGTGGGGCAGCGCCTCGGCGACCGCGAGCTCGGCGTCGGCCGCCGAGGCGAAGGCGTCGGCGCTGGCCGGGCCCCCGGTCAGCGCCCGCTCGGCGGTGCGGGCCCGCCACGGCCGGGACGCGACCGCCCCGAAGGCCAGGCGAACTTCGTGCACGACACCGTCGCGTACGTCGAGGGCGGCGGCGATCGAGCCGATCGCGAACGCGTACGAGGCACGCTCGCGCACCTTGCGGTAGCGCGAGAGGGCGGCGACCGGCGCGGGCGGCAGCGTCACCCCGGTGATCAGCGCGCCCGGCGGCAGCGCGGTCTCCCGGTGCGGGGTGTCGCCGACCGGCAGATAGAACGCGCCGAGCGGCAACTCGCCGGGCCCGTCGGCCCTTTCGTACGAGACGACGGCGTCGAAGGCCGCGAGGGCCACCCCCATGTCCGACGGGTGGACGGCCACGCAGTGCGCGGAGGCATCGAGGATCGCGTGGTTGTGGTGATCGCCGTCGACGGCGGCGCAGCCGGTGCCGGGGGCGCGCTTGTTGCAGGGGGCGGCGAGGTCGGTGAAGTAGCCGCAGCGGGTGCGCTGGAGGAGGTTGCCGCCGACCGTGGCCATGTTGCGCAGCTGGCCCGACGCACCGGCCAGGACCGCCTGCGCCAACGCCGGGTAGCGGCGGCGCACTTCGGGGTGGGCGGCGAGGTCGCTGTTGGTGACGGTCGCGCCGATGCGCAGCCCGCCGTCCTCGGTCTCCTCGATCCGGTCGAGGGGCAGTTCACGTACGTCGACGAGGAGCGCGGGCCGCTCCACGCCGGACTTCATCAGGTCGACGAGGTTGGTGCCGCCGCCGAGGAAGCGCGCCTCGGGGTCGGCGCCGAGCAGCGCCACCGCGCCGGGCACGTCGAGGGCGCGCCGGTAGCCGAACTCCCTCATGCCGCCGCCTCCGTCCCGGCCGAACGGCCCTGGGCCGGCTGTGCCTGGGCAGCCTCGGCCGCCCGGGCCACCGCTTCGACGATCGACACATAGGCGCCGCAGCGGCACAGGTTGCCGCTCATCCGCTCGCGGATCTCCTCGGCGGTCAGCTGCGGCACTCCTGCCTCCGGCCGTACGTCGGCGGTCACGGCACTGGGCCAGCCCGCCGCGTGTTCCTCGATCACGGCGAGGGCCGAACAGATCTGCCCTGGTGTGCAGTAGCCGCACTGATAGCCGTCGAGGTCGAGGAAGGCCTGCTGTACGGGGTGAAGTTGCTCGCCGTCCGCCACGCCCTCGATGGTGGTGATCTCGCGCCCCTCGGCGGCCACCGCGAGCTGGAGGCAGGAGACGGCACGGCGCCCGTCGATCAGTACGGTGCACGCCCCGCACTGCCCCTGGTCGCACCCTTTCTTCGTACCGGTCAGATCCAGACGCTCGCGCAGGGCGTCGAGCAGGGTGGTGCGGTGATCGACGGGCAGCGTGTGCTTCTCGCCGTTGATGTTCAAGGTGATGGCGCTGGACGTCGATGGGGTCGTCATGAGCAGCCTTCTCTCGCGTGGGTGAAGCGCCGTCCATCGGAAACCTGCGGCCTGCGCGGCGTGCGAGAGGCCGGTCGGGCGTGCACCAGCCGTCCACTCCGGCCGTGTCTGCCGCTATGGTGGACCTAAACGGACAGCTGTCCGCATATCTCTTGAAACCTAACGGACAGCTGTCCGTTTCACAAGAGCCGAACCCGCCGGGGTGTCCCGCCGGGACGCCGCGCCCGCGGAAGGAGGACGAGTGCAGCACAAGAAGGACGCGCCGTTGCGCTCCGACGCGCAGCGGAACCGCGAGCGCATCCTGGAGGTGGCGCTCGCCGAGCTGACCCGCTCGGCCGACGCCCCGCTGAGCGCGATCGCCAAGAAGGCGGGGGTCGGGCAGGGGACGTTCTACCGCCACTTCCCCCACCGTGAGGCCCTCGTCCTGGAGGTCTACCGGTACGAGGTGCAGCAGGTCGCCGACACCGCGGCCCAGCTCCTCGAAACCCGCCCCCCGGACCGGGCCCTGAGGGAATGGATGGACCGCCTCGCCCAGTACGCGATGGCCAAGGCCGGACTGGCCGACGCGATGCGCAAGGCCACCGCCCGGGGCACCCTGGCCGGGCTCGGCCACGAACCCGTGACCGCGGCCGTCACGCTGCTCCTGAACGCGAACGACGAGGCCGGCACCATCCGCCCGGGCGTGACCCCCGACGACTTCGTCCTCGCCATCGCCGGACTCTGGCAGATCGACCCGCACGGCGACTGGCAGGCCCGCGCCGGACGCCTGCTCGACCTCGTCATGGACGGGCTGCGGGCGGGGGCGCCGGGCACCGGAGCGCGCCACTAGCCGAGGAAGCCCGGCCCGGGGAGGCCCAGCCGGAGCCCGGCCCCGGGAAGCTCAGCCGAGGAAGCTCAGCCGCACCTGCCGGTCGGGGTTGTCCCTGTTGGTGTCGACCAGGCACACCGACTGCCAGGTCCCCAGCTCCAGCCGCCCCGCGACCACCGGCAGCGTCGCGTGCGGGGGCACCAGGGCGGGCAGTACGTGGTCGCGGCCGTGGCCGGGGCTGCCGTGGCGGTGCTGCCAGCGGTCGTCCGCCGGAAGGAGCATGTGCAGGGCGGCCAGCAGGTCGTCGTCGCTGCCCGCGCCGGTCTCGATGACCGCGATCCCGGCCGTCGCATGGGGTACGAAGACGTTCAGGAGGCCGTCGCCGCCGCCGGACGCCTCACGGAGGAACCGCTCGCACTCCCCGGTCAGATCGGTGACGGTCTCGGACGTTCCGGTGGTGAGGTGCAGGACGCGCGTGGTGAAGACGGACATGGCCCCATCCTCGCGCCCATCCGGCAGGACCGCGCGTCCGGCCGGCGAGACGGCATCGACCGGGTCCTGGCCGGCCCGGCTGCACACCATCTCGCGCGATTCGGCGCGCGAGGCGGGGGCGACGGCGCACCGGCTGCTCGACGCCCTCGCCCCGGGACGGTCGCCGCCGCCCAGCAGGCGCTCGGCAAGAGCGAGTCGGTCGGCCGGCAGCGGATGCTGACGCTGCACGGCGGCTCACTGGAGCGCGACAAGCTGGAGATCTCCCCGAACCTGTGGGCGGGGGTTGGCCTGGTGCGGGGCGGCGCGGGCACCGCGCCGGTGGGCAGCCGCGGCGAGGTGGCGGACCGGATCGAGGAGTACCACGACCTGGGAATCGAGCACTTCGTGCTCTCGGGCTATCCGCATCCGGAGGAGGCGTACTGGTTCGGCGAGGGCGTCACCCCCGAGCTCGCCGCGCGAGGCCTGCCGCCGACGATCCCGGCCTCCCCGCTGCTCGGCGCACCGGCGGCCAACGGATGCCCGGCCTCGGCTCCCGGCGGGGCTCCACTGCTGGTGGGAGGGGGGTCGGTAGGGCGGTCGCCGCCCTCCGGGAAGATCCACACACCCCCCTTGGTTGGTAGAACCGTGAACGACTTCGGGGCACAGGACGTGGATGTGGTGGTCATCGGCGCCGGACAGGCAGGTCTGTCCGGCGCCTACCATCTGCGCCGGGCGGGGTTCGACCCGGACCGCGACTTCGTGGTCCTCGACCACGCGCCCCGGCCGGGCGGCGCCTGGCAGTTCCGCTGGCCCTCGCTGACGTACGGCAAGGTGCACGGCATGCACGCGCTGCCCGGCATGGAGCTGACCGGCGCGGACCCGGCCCGGCCCTCCTCGGAGGTGATCGGCGAGTACTTCTCCGACTACGAGGACGCCTTCGGTCTGCGGGTGCACCGGCCGGTCGAGGTGAGCGCGGTACGGGAGGGCGAGGGCGGGCGGCTGCGCGTCGAGACGTCCGAGGGCGTGTACGCCACGCGCGCGCTGATCAACGCCACCGGCACCTGGGACCGGCCGTTCTGGCCCCGCTACCCGGGCCAGGAGACGTTCCGGGGGCGACAACTGCACACCGCCAACTACCCGGGACCCGAGGAGTTCGCGGGTCAGCGTGTGGTCGTGGTCGGCGGTGGCGCCTCCGGCACCCAGCACCTGATGGAGATCGCCGACTACGCGGCCGCCACCACCTGGGTGACCCGGCGCCCGCCCGTCTTCCGGGAGGGCCCGTTCACCGAGGAGTGGGGGCGGGCGGCGGTCGCGATGGTCGAGGAGCGCGTACGCCAGGGGCTGGCGCCGACGAGTGTGGTGTCGGTGACCGGTCTGCCGGTGAACGACGCGATCCGCGCGGCGCGCGAGAACGGTGTGCTGGACCGGCTGGCGATGTTCGACCGGATCACGCCGAGTGGGGTGGCGTGGGACGACGGGCGGGTCGTGGACGCGGACGTCATCCTCTGGGCTACCGGGTTTCGGCCCGTGATCGACCATTTGGCGCCGTTGAGGTTGCGGGCGTCCGGGGGTGGCATACAGATCGACGGCACCCGGGCCGTCAGGGACGAGCGGGTGCATCTGGTCGGCTATGGACCCTCCGCGTCCACGATCGGGGCGAATCGCGCTGGGCGCGCCGCTGTTCGGGAGATCAAGGCGCTGCTGAGTGCGCCGCCACTGGAAGTGGCGTGATGCGTCTGCGGGCCGTCTTGGGCTGGTCGCGCCCACGCGGCGGAGCCGCACAATGTCACAGCCCCGCGCCCCCGAACAGCAGGGACGCGGCTGGGCCAGGGCCTGTCGTCACATTCCCGTCGTCGCCCGAAGGGCGGCCCTGCGGCGTCTGGTGCGTGCTCTGGAGGTCCCCCCTGCTCGAAGAGCTCGGGGGAGTGCCGGGCGGAAGTCCTCGCACTGGACGTACTTGGGCTCTCGCCCGGTGCGGCGAGTGAGGGTCCCCCTGCTCGAAGAGCTCGGGGGAGCTCGCCAGGCCTCGCGGGGCAGGTGGGAATCCGACGACAGGCCCTAGCCCCCCGAGTTGCTCCGGAGCTTGTTGAACTCCCTCACGTTCCGCTGCTGTTCCGCATAGTCCGCCGTGAAGCGCGTGTCCCCGGGGGCCACCGTGACGAAGTAGAGCCAGTCCCCCGGCGGCGGGGCGATCGCCGCGTTCAGCGCCTGCTGCCCCGGGTTGCCGATCGGTGTCGGCGGCAGACCGCCGCGCGCATAGGTGTTGTACGGGCTGTCGGTGCGGATGTCTGCGTGGGTGGTGGTCAGGGTGGAGCGGTTGAGCGCGTAGTTGAGCGTCGAGTCCATCTGCAGCGGCATGCCCTTGGCCAGCCGGTTGAGGACGACCCGGGAGACCTTGCCCATGTCGGCCGCCGTGTCGGCCTCGGCCTGCACGATGCTGGCGACGACCACGGTCTGATAGACCGTCATTCCCTGCCGCTGGGCTCCCGCGCCGATGTGGTCCTTGCCGAACCGCTTGTTGGCGGTGTCGACCATATAGGCGAGCAGCCCGCCCGGTGTGGTCTTCCTGGTCACCGGATAGGTGGCCGGGAAGAGATAGCCCTCGGGGTTGCCACGGGCGTCGGCCGGGAGGGCGAGCCCCGCCTCGGACGCCGCCCGGCGAGTGGTGCCCGCCTCGACCCCGAGGCTCTTGTCGACCGCCGCGTACACCTGCCCGGCCCGCCAGCCCTCCGGGACGACCAGGGACTTCACCTTGCCGCCGGTCTCCCGCAGCACCAGCACGAGCACCGCGGCCCCCACCACGAGCAGCAGGCCGAGCGCGCCGAGGAGCAGCCGACCGCGCCGGGTGAACCGGGTCCGGGGTCCGGACCTGGGCGTGGACTCCGTCATACGGGCACGCTATCCCGGCGGCCCCCGTCAGGAGGCGACCGGCGCCAGCCGTGCGTCGCGGCGCACCAGCGCGGCGTACTTGCCTTCCTGGTCGAGCAGTTGCTCGTGCGTCCCGCGCTCGGCCGTCCGGCCGCCGTCCAGTACGACGATCTGGTCGGCGTCGCGGACGGTGGAGAGCCGGTGCGCGATGGTGATCGTGGTGCGGCCCGCCGAGAGCGCGTCGATGGCCTGCTGCACGGCGTGTTCCGTACGGGTGTCCAGCGCGCTGGTCGCCTCGTCGAGGATGAGGACGGGCGGGTCGCGCAGGATCGTCCGGGCGATGGCGAGCCGCTGCTTCTCGCCGCCGGAGAAGCGGTAGCCGCGCTCGCCGACCACCGTGTCGTAGCCATCGGGCAGGGAGGCGATGTGGTCGTGGATCTGGGCCGTGCGGGCGGCCGCCTCCAACTCCTCGTCGGTGGCGTCGGGCTTGGCGAAGCGCAGGTTGTCGGCGACGGAGGCGTGGAAGAGGTAGGTCTCCTGGGAGACCACGCCGACCGCGCGCGCGAGGGTGTCGAAGTCCAGGTCGCGGACGTCGACGCCGTCGAGCGTGACCCGCCCGCCCGTCACGTCGTACAGCCGGGGCACCAGGTAGCTGAGCGTGGACTTGCCGGAGCCGGTGGGGCCGACGACTGCGAGGCTGCCGCCGGCCGGGACGGCCAGGTCGACCCCGCTGAGCGTCGGGCCGCTCTTCTCGTCGTAACTGAAGTCGACCGACTCGAAGCGGATCTCGCCGCGGACCTTCTCCAGACGGACCGGGTGCTCGGTTTCGGTGATGTCGACCGGGAGGTCGAGGTATTCGAAGATGCGCTGGAAGAGGGCGAGCGAGGTCTGCATCTGCACCCCGGTGGAGAGCAGGCTCACGGCGGGCCGGAAGAGGCCCTGCTGGAGCGAGACGAACGCGACGAGCGTGCCGATGGAGACCGCGGGGCCGCCGGACTGCAGGGCGAGGCCCGCGGCCCAGTAGATGACGGCGGGCATGGCGGCCATGACGATGCCTATGGTCGACATCCGCCACCGCCCGGCCATGCTGGAGCGCACTTCGAGGTCGACCAGGCGCTCGGACTCGGCCGCGAAGGACTTGGTGAGCGAGTCGGCGCGGCCCATGGTGCGGCCGAGCAGGATGCCGCTGACCGACAGCGACTCGGTGATCTCGGCGGCCATCGCGGCCATCTGCTTCTGGCGCTGGGTCGTGATCTTCTTGCGCTCGCGCCCGACCTTGCGGCTGATCCAGACGAAGACCGGCAGCAGGAGCAGCGAGACGACGGTCAGCCGCCAGTCGAGGGCCAGCATGGCGACGACGGTGGCCATGACGGCCGTGAGGTTGGAGACGAGCGAGGTGGCGGTGGAGGTGACGGTCGCCTGCATGCCGCCGATGTCGTTGGCGATGCGGGACTGGACCTCGCCGGTCCGGGTCCGGGTGAAGAAGGCGAGCGGCATCCGCTGGAGCTGTGCGTAGACACCGGTGCGCAGGTCGTGCATGACGCGCTGACCGACGGTCGTCGAGATCAGCGTCTGCAGGACACCGAAGACGCCGGTGACGACGGCGGTCGCGAGCATGCCCAGGGCGAGCAGGCTGAGCAGCCCGGTGCGACCCTGCGGGATGGCGACGTCCAGGATCTCGCGCAGCAGGAACGGCGAGGCGACCGAGACGAGTGAGGACGCGGCGACCAGCAGGCCGACGACGGCCAGCCGGCCGCGGTAGGGGCGGAAGAGCCGCAGGATGCGCCGCGTCTGGGCGGGCGGCTCTTCGCGGTCACGGGGCGGGGGCGTCCAGGAGGATTCCTCGGGGTGCATGGGCTCCTTCGAAGGGGTGAGACGGCAGGACGGCGCCACTCACGGCCACTGCGACTCTCACTGCGACTCGCAGTCACCGCGGCGACGCCACTGGCAGGACTCTGACTTTGTGGAGCATAGCTCACTGTTACCTATGCTCACAATGCACTAGGTCCTGATATTGTTCCCGTATGAGCACCACCGACGCCGACGGCGTGCTGGCCGAGCAGTTGCTCCGGCTCACCCGCCGACTCCACCGCATCCACAAGCAGCACCTGGAGCCGGTCGGCATCACCCCCGCCCAGTCCCGGCTGCTGCGGACGGTCGCGCACTACGAGAGCCCGCCCCGCATGGCCGATCTCGCCGCCCGTCTGGAGGTGGTCCCGCGCGCCGTGACCACCCTGGTCGACGCGCTGGAGGAGAGTGGCAACGTGCGCCGGGTCCCCGATCCGACCAACCGCCGCGTGGTGCGCATCGAGCTCACCGACACCGGCCGGGCGACGCTGCGTTCGTTGCGCGGCGCGCGCCGGGGCGCGGCGGAGGAGATCCTGGCGCCCCTGACCACCGGCCAGCGCGAGGTGCTCGGCGGTCTGCTGTCCGCTCTGGTCGACGGAGTGCCGGAGCGCCGCTGCTGAGGGGATCCGCCGCATGCCGCTCCTGGAGCCGAAGCCGCAAGCCCTGCGCCCCTCCGGGCGGCGCACCGAGTCCCCCGACCGGGTCCCGGACCGGCTCGCGGGCGGCACCCCGGAGCCGCTGCGCGGCGAGCTGACCGCCCTGCTCGGCGCCGACAAGGTGCTGTGGAAGGTCTCCGACCTGGTGCGGTACGCCTCGGACGCCAGCCCGTACCGCTTCGTCCCCCAGGTCGTGGTGGTCGCCGAGGACATCGACGACGTCTCGGCCGTCCTGTCGTACGCGCGCGGAAAGCGCCGCGAGGTCGTCTTCCGGGCGGCCGGGACCAGCCTCAACGGCCAGGCACAGGGCGAGGACATCCTGGTGGACGTGCGCCGCCACTGGGCCGGTGTCGAGGTCCTGGACGGCGGCGCCCGCGCCCGGGTCCGGCCCGGCACGACGGTCGCGCGGGCCAACGCGGCGCTCGCCCGGCACGGCCGCGTGCTCGGCCCCGACCCGGCCAGCGCGCTCGCCTGCACGATCGGCGGGGCCGTCGCCAACAACGCCTCCGGGATGACGGCGGGCACGACCCGGAACTCGTACCGCACGGTCGCCTCGCTCACCTTCGTCCTGCCGAGCGGCACCGTGGTCGACACCGGCGACCCGCGCGCCGACGAGGACCTGGCGCACGCCGAACCCCGCCTGTGCGCGGGCCTGCTGGCGCTGAAGGCGGAGATCGAGGCGGACCCGGAGCTCACCACCCGGATCCGCGCCAAGTACGCGATCAAGAACACCAACGGCTACCGGCTCGACGCGTTCCTCGACGGCTCGACGCCGGTGGAGATCCTGCGCGGGCTGATGGTCGGCTCCGAGGGCACCTTCGGCTTCATCTCCGAGGTCGTCTTCGACACGTTGCCGCTGGAGCGCCACCTCAGCACGGCACTGCTCTTCTTCCCCGCGCTCCCGGCCGCCGCCGCCGCGGTGCCGCTGTTCAACAAGGCCGGGGCGCTCGCCGTGGAGCTGATCGACGGCAACACCCTGCGCGCCTCGGTGAGCGTGGCGGGCGTCCCCGCCGACTGGGCCGCGCTGCCCAAGGAGACGGCCGCGCTGCTCGTGGAGTTCCGCGCGCCGGACGAGGCGGGCCGCGAGGCGTACGAGCGTGCCGCGGCCCAGGTGCTCGCCGGGCTCGACCTGGTCGCCCCGGTCGCCTCGGTGACCAACGTGTTCACCCGGGACGCCGGGGCGATCGCCGGGTACTGGAAGGCCCGCAAGGCGTTCGTCACGGCGGTCGGCGGTTCCCGCCCGGCCGGTACGACCCTGATCACCGAGGACTTCGCGGTGCCGCCGGCCCGGCTCGCCGAGGCCTGCGAGGCGCTGCTCGCGCTCCAGAAGACCCATGGCTTCGACGCGGCCGTCGCAGGCCACGCGGCCCACGGCAACCTCCACTTCCTGCTGGCGTTCGACGCGGCCGACCCGTCCGACGTCGAGCGGTACGCGGCGTTCATGGACGACTTCTGCCGCCTCACCGTGGAGCGCTTCGACGGCTCGCTGAAGGCCGAGCACGCCACCGGCCGCAACATCGCGCCGTTCCTGGAGCTGGAGTGGGGGCCGAGGGCCACCGAGCTGATGTGGCGGACCAAGCAGGTCATCGACCCCGACGGGGTGCTCGCGCCGAGGATCGTCCTCGACCGCGACCCGCACGCCCATCTGCGCGGCCTCAAGACGATCCCGAAGGTGGAGCGGGTCGCGGACCCGTGCATCGAGTGCGGCTTCTGCGAGCCGACCTGCCCCAGCCGCGACCTGACGACCACACCCCGGCAACGGATCGTGCTGCGGCGGGAGATGATGCGCCAGAGCGACGGCTCGGCCGTCCAGGACGCGCTGCTCGACGCGTACGGATACGACGCCGTGGACACCTGCGCGGGCGACTCGACCTGTGCGCTCGACTGCCCGGTGGGCATCGACACCGGCGCCCTGATGAAGGGCTTCCGCCATCTGCGGCACAGCCCGCGCGAGGAGCGGGGCGCCGCCCTCACCGCCCGTCACTTCAAGGCCGTCGAGGCCTCGGCGCGCCTCGCGGTGGCCGCCGCCCGCACCATCGGGGACCGCCTCGGCGACCGCGCCCTCGCGCGCGTGACGGGCCTCGCCCGCAAGGCCGTACGCCCCGATCTGGTGCCCGAGTGGCTGCCCCAGATCCCGGGCGCCGCCGCCCGGGCCCTGCCCCGTACGCGACGGGTCGGCGCGAGCGCCGTGTACTACCCGGCGTGCGTCAACCGCATCTTCGGGGAGCCCCAGGGCCACCGCGGCCCGTCGCTTCCGCAGGCCGTGGTGGCTCTCGCCACGCGCGCGGGGAGGCCGGTGTGGATCCCCGAGGACGTGGCGGGCACCTGCTGCGCCACCATCTGGCACTCCAAGGGGTACGAGCTGGGCAACGCCGTGATGGCCAACCGGATCGTCGAGGCCGCATGGGGCTGGACGGCCGGCGGCACGCTCCCGCTGGTCGTCGACGCCTCCTCCTGCGCCCTGGGCATCGCGCACGAGGTGGTGCCGTATCTCACCGCGGACAACCGGGAGTTGCACGCCGCGCTGACCGTGGTGGACTCGGTGGTGTGGGCCGCCGAGGAGCTGCTGCCGCGGCTGACCGTGGTGCGCAGGGCGCGCTCGGCTGTGCTCCATCCGACGTGCTCCATGCGGCATTTGGGCGACGAGGCGCAGCTGCGGGCCGTCGCCGGAGGCTGTGCGGAGGAGGTCGTGGTGCCGGACGACGCGGGGTGCTGCGCCTTCGCGGGCGACCGGGGAATGCTCCACCAGGAGCTCGCCGGGGCGGCGACCGCGCGGGAGGCCGCCGAGGTGACGGACCGTCACTTCGATGTCCATCTCTCCGCGAACCGGATGTGCGAGATCGGCATGGAGCGGGCGACCGGCCGCGCCTATGTCTCCGTCCTGCTGGAGCTGGAGCGCGCGACCCGGCCCGGCCCGGAGTATCTGCGGCGCACCTGACCCGGCGCCCTTGCCGCGCGCAGGGCAGCAGGACTGACGAGCCGTCAACGGCCCGTCCGTGCCCCTTCCCCGCGCCTCCCACGACCCGGGCGTATCCGGACGTACCGTGACGTGGTGCAGCGGTGTACCTTCCCGGGGCGGCCCCCAGCGTCGACAGGCCCCCTTGCGCGGCAGCAGCCCCAACAACCATGGTCCTTACCGAGGTTCGTGTAACGCCGCGCAGAAATCAGTTCTCTCTCTTCCCAGGAGACTCGATGAACGACGCAGCTCCGCAGAACCACGACATCAGCCGACGTTCCGTCCTGTGGACGGCGGGGGCCGCGGGCGCCGGGATCGGCGTCGGCGGCCTGGGCACGGGCAGCGCCTCCGCCGCAGAGCAGACCGGGCAGACCGCGCAGACCCCGGCCGGGGCCCAGGCGGCGCCCGCGCCCAAGCGCCAGGGCCGGACCATGATCGGGGTGCCGTTCCAGCGGCGCTCCACGGTCCGGGTGGGCCTGATCGGCCTGGGCAACCGCGGCGGAAGCATGATCGACCTGTATCTCGCCGTCCCCGGGGTACGGGTCGTGGCGCTCTGCGACCCGGTGAAGGCCAAGACGGAGAGCGCCGCCGCCAAAGTGACCGCGGCGGGCCAGCCCGCGCCCGCCGTCTACCTCAACGGCGACCACGACTACGAACAGCTCCTCAAGCGCGACGACATCGACTTCGTACACATCGCCACGCCCTGGGACACCCACTTCGACATCACCAAGGCGGCCCTGCTCAACGGGGTGCACGCGGGCGTGGAGTGCCCGGCCTCGATGCGCCTGGACCAGCTGTGGGAGCTGGTCGACCTCTCCGAGCGCACCAGACGCCACTGCATGCAGCTGGAGAACTGCTGTTACGGCAGGAACGAGATGCGGGTACTGCGCATGGCGCACGCGGGCAAGTTCGGCGAGCTGCTGCACGGCGCGGGCGCGTACATCCACGATCTGCGCGGCCTGATGTTCGACCCGAAGTACTACGAGGGGCCCTGGCGTCGCCTGTGGCACACCAGGCTGCGCGGCGACCTCTACCCCACCCACGGCTTCGGCCCGGTCGCCAACTACATGGACGTCAACCGCGGCGACAGAGTGGTGTCCATCGTCAGCGTCGGCACGCCCGCGCTCGGCCTGGCCGAGTACCGCGCGGCCCATATGCCCGCGGGCGACCCCAGCTTCAAGGAGTCGTACATCGAGAGCGACCGGACGATCAGCCTGGTGCAGACGGCCAAGGGCCGCGTGATCCGCCTCGAACACGATGTGTCGACTCCGCACCCCTACAGCCGGATCAACAGCCTCGGCGGCACCAGGGGCCTATTCGAGGACTACCCCGAGCGGATCTACATCGAGCCGGACCAGCACGACGACAACTGGGGCGACTTCTCGAAGTACACCGACTGGGACCACTGGCTCTGGAAGGAGCACGCCAACCCGCCCGGCGGGCACGGAGGCATGGACTACATGCTGGTGTTCCGGCTGATGCAGTGCATGCGCCTCGGCCTCGTCCCGGACTTCGACGTGTACGACGCGGCCACCTGGTCGGCGCCGGTGCCGCTGAGCCACCTCTCGCTCAAGGCGAAGGGCGCGCCCCAGCAGATCCCCGACTTCACCCGCGGCGAGTGGCACAGGTCCCGCCCCGGAACGGACTCCGAGAAGCCGTCGGAGGCCTGAGACCACGGGGCCCGTGCCTGGCGGCGAGCACGGGCCCCGCACCGCCCCGTCAGCAGCGCCGCAGGTCCTCGATGAGGTCGCCCTGGGCGGTCTTGAGGCTGCGCTCGTAGCAGCCGTCGGAGCCGGTCAGACGGTAGCGCTCGGCGGAGGTGCCGGTCGCGTGCCGCTGGTCGCGCGGGACGTTCAGGGTCCAGGAGGCGTCGCCCCGGTAGGTGTCGTCCAGGTGCGACCACGAGGTGGCCCGGCCGCCGCGCAGGGTGGCGGTGTCCGCGCGGTCCCCGAGGGTGATCACGGTCCGCAGCCGGTCGTCCGCGCCGATGGTGGTGGCGCCGTCCATCGTGTACGTACGGTGCACGCGCGCGGTGACGGCCGGGCCGCGCCCGTCCCTGGTGACCGCGCTGTCGTCGGTCCAACTCCCCTTCAGGGAGTCGGCGTTCTCGCCCTCGGTCCAGCGGTGGACCGTGTCGGCGGCGACGCTGCGGGCGACCGTGGTGGTGACCCGGCCGTGCGAGGTGTTCAGATGGCCCGCCGTGGTCAGCCGGTGGCCCGCCTTGGCGTCCAGGCGCATCTCGGCTCCGGGCGTGTAGGCCGTGGAGCCGGTGGGCGCGCTCTCCTCGTGGCGGGTGAGCGCCCCGGTGACGACCTCGCTGCCCCGATCCTGCCAGACCAGTACGTTGACCGGCGCCGACCAGCCGGACTGTCCCTCGGGGACCCCGGCGACGGACACCTCCACGCGGTGCGCGCGGCCGTCGTTGAGCAGCGCCGCGTACGGCGTCAGGTCGTACTCGATGGGCCGTACGTCGAAGGCGTGGGGCGCCGGGACGACGTACCAGAGGAAGGGGTTGGACCAGCCGCCGGTCCATACGTTCGGGAACGGCGAGGCGATTCCGGCGAGTTGGTCGTCGACCTTGATCCGCACCTCGCGGTTGGGCCCCGCGGCCGCCTTGCAGGAGTAGGGCGCGGGGTCCGGCACCGCGAGGTACCAGAACTCCTCGCAGCCGCCGCCCGAGCCGGTCGCGTACACCTCGGCGACGATGCGCTCGGAGTTGCGCGGCGTCGTCAGCGCGGTGCCGTCGAGCGGCAGCACCTTGTCCGGCGCGGCGGCGGGCTTCACGCGGCCCTCGGCCGCGTAGAACGTCAGCGTGACCTTGACGTCGATGACGCCGGTGTACGTCTCGTCGACAACATTGCCGATCAGCATCTCGACGGGCTGCTCGGAGCGGAAGGTGTCGCTGTAGCGGGTGACGTCCTTCTCGACGTTCCAGGCGATGCCGTCCGGCGAGGGCTCGGGGGTGGAGGTCCGCAGCACCTCGACGCCGCCGACGTGGAGATAGCCGAGGCGGTCGTACTGCCTTCCCTTGACGTTGCCGTCGAGCCGCAGCACCACCTTGCTCCACCGGTCGCCGCACCCCGTGGGCGGCGCGTAACTCCCCTTGTACGGCGTGAAGTCGCGGAACTGCGCCCGCGCCAGGGTGACTTGGCAGCTGCGGGTGTGCGGGACGGCGACCGGCGGCGCGGCGGTGACCGGGTCGTGCCAGTCGGTGCCGAACTCGGCGGGGGGCTCGGCCGGCTGTGCGGCCGCCGCGGCCGGGCCCGCGCCGAGCAGCGCTCCGGCGGCGAGCACCACCCCGCCGATCATGGACATGATCCTCTGTGGTCTCATGCGTCAGGAGTGAAGCGTGAGTGGGCGCCGCGCACCAGGGGCGGGCCGCCGGTCTTGGCGTGTTCCGGCCGCCCGGGCGGAAAAATCGATTGCCCCGGGGCCTCTCGGAAGGCCAACCTTGCACGGTTTGAACCACTCTTTCCGATCCTTGGGACGTCATGCAGATTCGCGATCTTCCTTATACGGATCCAGGCGAACCAGACGTCCGCTCGGGTCCCCGGTTCCTGCTGTGGCTGGGCCGCAACCAACTCGGCGGGCAGCTCAAATCGACGGCCTGGGGGCTGCTGCACCAGTGCGGCATCGCCGGGCTGCCGCTCGGCGTGGGCGTCGCCGTCCAGGCCGTGATCGACCGCTCGGGGACGCGGCTCGCGCTCGCGGGCGGCCTCATCGCGCTGATGGGCGCGGCCATCGCCGTCGGCGACACCATGCTGCACCGCACCGCGGTCACCAACTGGATCACGGCCGCGGCCCGCGTGCAGCAACTGCTCGCGCGCAAGACCGCCGAGCTCGGCTCGGTGCTCACGCGCCGGGTCGCGGCGGGCGAGGTCGTCGCGGTCTCCACCGGCGACGTCGAGAAGATCGGCTGGTTCGTGGAGGCGCTGTCGCGGTTCGCTGCGGCGGCCATCGCACTGGTGATCATCTGTGTCGGTCTGGTGCTGTACCAGCCGGCGCTCGGCGTCGTGGTCGCCGCCGGCGTGCCCGTGATGGCCCTGGCCGTCCTGCCGCTGCTGCCGCCCGCCACCCGGCGGGCCGACACCCAGCGCGAGAAGGCGGGCCGGGCGACCGAGCTGGCCTCGGACACCGTGGCCGGGCTGCGGGTGCTGCGCGGCATCGGCGGCGAGGAGCTCTTCCTCGGCCGCTACCGCGAGGCCTCCCAGGAGGTCCGCAGGGCCGCCGTGCGCAGCGCCCGCATGTGGTCGCTGATCTCGGCGGTCCAGGTGCTGCTCCCGGGCGTCCTGCTGATCACGGTGGTCTGGTACGGGGCGGCGCTGGCCCGCGACGGCCGGATCCAGGTCGGCGAACTGGTCACCGTCTACAGCGCGGTGACGCTGATGCTGTTCCCGCTGCGCCACTTCGAGGAGATCGCCATGGCGTACTCCTTCTCGCGGCCCTCGGCCAAGCGCGCGGCCCGCGTGCTGGCGCTGCAGAGGGCCACGGACCCGGGGGGGGGGGAGGGGGGGGGGGTGTCTCTGGGGGGGGTGGAGCGGGGGGGGTTCGGCCGGCCCGTGACGAGAGGGCCTTC
>NZ_JBVIHM010000011.1:124130-150361 GCF_055570295.1 Streptomyces sp. NPDC031265 | reverse complement strand
TTTCCTTTCCCCTTCCCCAGGCGTATTCCTCCCTTTCTTGCATGGGAGGGGGCCAATGACCCGTTCGGGAAGGACGCGGTGTGTGCCGTCTGGGCCGGGTCCGGCGCGGGCCGGGTCCGCCCGGCCCGCCGCCGAGGATCTGCCCGGCGACCTGTACGACCCGGCGACCGGACTGCTCGCGCCCGAGGGCCGGTTCACGGCTGTCGTGTGCGGCGACCCGGACGCGGCCGGACGGCTGGCCGAGCGCCTGGGCGGGCACGCCACCGAGGCGGACGCCATGGCGTCCGCCCTGCTCGGCGGGGTCGCGCTCGACGGGCTCCCGCTGGACGCGGCACGGGCCGCCGTCCTCGTCCAGGACAAGGACCCGGTGCTGCTCTCCGGCACGCTCCACGAACTCCTGGACGTGCCCTCGTCCGGGAAGGTCGCGGCCGACGCGGCATTGGCGGCGGCGCAGTGCGGCGACGTCCTCGACGCGCTGGCGCAGGCGTCGGTGGACACCGACGGCGACCCGATGCGCACCCGGATCACCGAGCGCGGCCGGTCGCTCTCCGGCGGCCAGCGCCAACGCCTCGCCCTGGCACGGTCGTTGGTGACCGACCCGGAGGTGCTCGTCCTGGACGAGCCGACCTCGGCGGTCGACTCGCACACCGAGTCACGGGTCGCGGGCGGCATCAAGCGGCTGCGCGCGGGCCGTACGACGGTCGTGTTCTCGTCGTCGCCGCTGCTGCTCGACCTGGCGGACCGGGTCGTCCTCGTACACGACGGCGAGGTCGCCTCGGTCGGGGTGCACCGCGACCTGATGCACACCGACGCCCGCTACCGCGCGGTGGTCGCCCGCGAGACCGACGAGCCGGCGCGGACCGAGGAGACACAGTCACTGGAGACATGGGAGGAGACGGCATGATCGGCGTGGCGGCACCCGAGTACGACCCGGCGGCCCCGCAGTCGGCCACCACCCTGCCGGTCGGCACCCCGGCGACCGTCCGGGCGTACGTACGTCAGCTGATGCGGCGCCACCGCACGGCGTTCGCGCTGCTCATCGGGGTCAACGCGGTCGCGGTGATCTCCTCGATGGTCGGCCCGTACCTGTTGGGCGGGATCGTCGAGGACCTCTCCAACGACGTCCAGGACCTCCATCTGGAGCGCACGGCCGCGCTGTTCGCGGGCGCGCTGATCGTGCAGACAGTGTTCGTGCGCCTGGTACGGCTGCGCGGCGGGATGCTCGGCGAGGAGATGCTGGCCGATCTGCGCGAGGACTTCCTGGTGCGGTCGGTGGGGCTGCCGCCGGGCGTCCTGGAGCGCGCGGGCACCGGCGATCTGCTCTCCCGGATCACCACGGACATCGACCGGCTGGCCAACGCGATGCGCGAGGCCGTGCCGCAGCTGGCCATCGGCGTGGTGTGGGCACTGCTGCTGATCGGCGCGCTCACGGTCACCGCGCCGCCACTGGCCCTGGCGGTGCTCGTGGCGCTGCCCATGCTCGTGGCGGTGTGCCGCTGGTACTTCAGGCGGGCGCCCTCGGCGTACCGATCGGAGGCGGCCGGGTACGCGGCGGTCGCCGCCGCGCTCGCCGAGACCGTCGACGCGGGCCGGACCATCGAGGCGCACCGCCTCGGCGAGCGCCGCATCGCGCTCTCCGACCGGCGGATCACCGAGTGGACGGCCTGGGAGCGGTACACCCTGTGGCTGCGGTCGGTCCTGTTCCCCGTCATCAACCTCACCCACACCGCCATCCTGCTGGCCGTCCTGATGATCGGTGGAACGTTCGTCCTGAACGACTGGCTCGCCGTCGGGCAGCTGACGACGGGCGCGATGCTCGCGATGATGATGGTCGAGCCGGTCGGTCTGATCCTGCGCTGGTACGACGAGCTCCAGGTGGCCCAGGTCTCCCTGGCCAGGCTCGTCGGCGTCCGCGACATCGAGCCGGACGCGGGCGACGCCGAGGTGCGCCCGGACGGCCGGGACGTCGAGGCGGACGCGGTGCGCTTCGGCTACCGCGAGGGCGTGGACGTACTGCACCAGGTCTCGCTGTCGGTGGCGCCTGGCACACGGCTGGCGCTGGTGGGGCCGTCCGGCGCGGGCAAGTCCACGCTCGGGCGGCTGCTCGCGGGCATCTACGCCCCGCGCGAGGGCAGCGTCACGCTCGGCGAGGCCGAGCTGTCGCGGATGCCCGCCGAGCGGGTGCGCGAGCACGTGGCGCTGGTCAACCAGGAGCACCACGTGTTCGTGGGCTCGCTGCGGGACAACCTGCTGCTCGCCCGGCAGGGCGCCGGGGACGCGGAGCTGTGGGCGGCCCTGGGCGCGGTCGACGCCGACGGGTGGGCGCGGGCGCTCGACGACGGCCTGGACACGGAGGTCGGCTCCGGCGGGCTCTCCCTCACCCCGGCCCAGGCCCAGCAGATCGCGCTGGCCCGCCTCGTCCTGGCGGACCCGCACACGCTGGTCCTGGACGAGGCGACCTCGCTCCTCGACCCGCGTGCCGCACGGCACCTGGAGCGCTCGCTGGCACGGGTGCTGGACGGCCGTACGGTCGTGGCGATCGCCCACCGCCTGCACACCGCGCACGACGCGGACGTGATCGCGGTGGTCGAGAACGGCCGCATCAGCGAGCTGGGCAGCCATGACGCCCTGGTCGAGGCGGACGGCGCGTACGCCGCGCTGTGGCGGTCCTGGCACGGGTGAGGCCCCGCCCAGGGGGCGGCGCGGCGGGCTCAGATGAAGTTGAGCGCGCCCGCCGCCCCGACCCCGCCGAGCACCATGAACACGGGCATCAGCACCTTCAGCTCGACCCAGCTCCCGGCCCGGAACCGCATCGCCTTCGGCGGGCCCACCGGGTACCAGCGCTTGCGTCCCAGCGGGATCGGCCACAGGATCGGGCAGCCGGAGACGGTCAGCGCGTCCCCGATGTCGTGGACCAGGGCGCCGAGCACGATCGGCAGGCCCAGCCACAGGTACTCCTGGCCGGAACCGGTGAAGAGCCAGTCCGAGCCGTTGCCGGGCTTGTCGAGGACCCCGGCCATGATCCAGGCGCCGGCCGCGCCGAGCAGCCACACCAGGACGTCGCTGGACATCCGCGCGGCCCGCCACAGCAGGCCCTCCACGGCGAGCACCACATGGACGAAGAGGATGCCGAGCACCGCCCAGCGGCCGCCGAACACGGCCGCGGCCGAGGCGCCCGCCCCGATCAGGACGGCCCACAGCCAGGTGTGGGTGAGCGTGCGGTGGCCGCCGTTGCGGCGCGGGTCGCCGGGGCCCCTGGTCGCCTTGTAGACGGCGTGCGAGAGCTCGTCGACGATGCCGCACAGGGCCCGGGAGACCGGGCCGAAGGCGCGCGAGATGGTCGCGGACTTGTGGTCGAGGTCGGGCGCGAGCGCCGCTCCGGCGCTGATCAGCGCGCCGACGACGAGCACCGGCCAGGGCATGGCGTGCCCCGTGGCCGCGGCCGCGGCCCCCACCCCCAGCCAGGCAGCGGCTCCTGACAGTGAGTGCGCAGGTCCCATCATGACCGTGCCCCGCCCCATTTCCTGTTGTCCCGTGGCCCAGTTGACGACGCAGCCTATCGCTCATGATCTTCTTGCCCGTCCTCCGGTTCCCTCTCATGGGGTGAAGCCAGGCAAGATGGGGGCGTGACCCTTATCGATCAGCTGCCGCCGAGTGCCGACCCCGATGCCCTTTTCGAGGCCTTCTCCACCTGGGCCGAGGAGCGGGGCATCTCCCTGTACCCGGCGCAGGAGGAGGCCCTGATCGAGGTGGTGTCGGGGGCGAACGTGATCCTTTCCACCCCGACCGGCTCCGGAAAGAGCCTGGTGGCGGCGGGTGCGCACTTCGCGGCGCTGGCCCGGGACGAGGTCACGTTCTACACCGCGCCGATCAAGGCGCTGGTCTCGGAGAAGTTCTTCGACCTCTGCAAGCTCTTCGGCACCGAGAACGTCGGCATGCTGACCGGCGACGCGTCCGTGAACGCCGACGCCCCGGTCATCTGCTGCACCGCCGAGGTCCTCGCCTCCATCGCGCTGCGCGACGGCAAGCACGCCGACATCGGCCAGGTCGTGATGGACGAGTTCCACTTCTACGCCGAGGCGGACCGCGGCTGGGCCTGGCAGATCCCGATCCTGGAACTGCCCCAGGCGCAGTTCGTCCTGATGTCGGCCACCCTCGGCGACGTGTCGATGTTCGAGAAGGACCTGACCCGGCGCACCGGCCGGGAGACCGCGGTGGTCCGCTCGGCGACCCGCCCTGTCCCGCTCTCGTACGAGTACGTCACCACGCCCATCACCGAGACGCTGACCGAGCTCCTGGAGACCAGGCAGTCGCCGGTCTACATCGTGCACTTCACGCAGGCGCAGGCGGTCGAGCGCGCGCAGTCGCTCATGTCGATCAACATGTGTACGCGCGAGGAGAAGGACGCGATCGCGGAGCTGATCGGCAACTTCCGCTTCACCACCAAGTTCGGCCAGAACCTCTCCCGTTATGTGCGCCACGGCATCGGCGTGCACCACGCGGGCATGCTGCCCAAGTACCGCCGTCTGGTGGAGAAGCTGGCGCAGGCGGGCCTGTTGAAGGTCATCTGCGGCACGGACACCCTCGGCGTGGGCGTCAACGTCCCCATCCGCACCGTGCTGTTCACCGCGCTCACCAAGTACGACGGCACCCGGGTGCGCACCCTGCGCGCCCGCGAGTTCCACCAGATCGCGGGCCGGGCCGGGCGGGCCGGGTTCGACACCGCCGGGTTCGTGGTCGCCCAGGCGCCCGAGCACGTCATCGAGAACGAGAAGGCGCTCGCCAAGGCGGGCGACGACCCGAAGAAGCGCCGCAAGGTGGTCCGCAAGAAGGCTCCCGAGGGCTTCGTCGCCTGGTCGGACTCCACCTTCGAGAAGCTGATCGGCGCCGAACCCGAGCCGCTGACCTCGCGCTTCCGGGTCACCAACATCATGCTGCTCTCGGTGATCGCCCGGCCGGGCAACGCCTTCGAGGCGATGCGCCATCTCCTGGAGGACAACCACGAGCCGCGCAAGGCGCAGCTGCGGCATATCCGCCGCGCCATCGCCATCTACCGCTCGCTGCTCGACGGCGGTGTGGTGGAGCAGCTGGACACCCCGGACGCCGAGGGCCGCACGATCCGGCTCACCGTCGACCTCCAGCAGGACTTCGCGCTCAACCAGCCGCTGTCCACGTTCGCCCTGGCGGCCTTCGACCTGCTCGACCCCGAGTCGCCCTCGTACGCGCTGGACATGGTCTCGGTGGTCGAGTCGACGCTCGACGACCCGCGCCAGATCCTCGCCGCCATGCAGAACAAGGCGCGCGGCGAGGCCGTCGGCCAGATGAAGGCGGACGGCGTGGAGTACGAGGAGCGCATGGAGCGGCTCCAGGACATCTCGTACCCGAAGCCGCTGGAAGAGCTGCTCTGGCACGCGTACAACGTCTACAAGACGTCGCACCCGTGGGTGGGCGACCACCCGGTCTCGCCGAAGTCCGTCATCCGTGACATGTACGAACGGGCGCTCACCTTCACGGAGTTCACCTCCTGGTACGAGCTGGCGCGCACCGAGGGCATCGTCCTGCGCTATCTGGCGGGCGCGTACAAGGCGCTCGACCACACCATCCCGGACGACCTCAAGACCGAGGACCTGGAGGACCTGATCGCCTGGCTCGGCGAGATGGTCCGCCAGGTCGACTCCAGCCTGCTCGACGAGTGGGAGCAGCTCGCCAACCCGGAGATCGAGACCGCCGAGCAGGCCCAGGAGAAGGCCGACGAGGTCAAGCCGGTCACCGCGAACGCCCGCGCCTTCCGCGTCCTGGTGCGCAACGCGATGTTCCGCCGGGTGGAGCTGGCCGCGCTCGACAACGTGGCCGAGCTGGGCACGATGGACGCCGAGTCGGGCTGGGACGCGGACGCCTGGGGCGAGGCGATGGACAAGTACTGGGACGAGTACGAGGACCTGGGCACCGGCCCGGACGCGCGCGGCCCCAAGCTGCTGGCGATCGAGGAGGACGCGGCGCACGGCCTGTGGCGCGTGCGGCAGACCTTCGCCGACCCGAACGGCGACCACGGCTGGGGCATCAGTGCGGAGGTCGACCTCGCGGCGTCCGACGAGGAGGGCCGCGCGGTGGTCCGGGTGACGGACGTAGGCGAGCTGTGATCAGGAGAGTGGAGACGGACCCCATGACCAACCCCGCCGAAAGACTCGTCGATCTGCTCGACCTGGAGCAGATCGAGGTCGACATCTTCCGCGGCCGCAGCCCGCAGGAGTCCCTGCAGCGCGTCTTCGGCGGCCAGGTGGCCGGCCAGGCGCTGGTGGCGGCCGGGCGCACCACGGACGGCGAGCGCCCGGTGCACTCGCTGCACGCCTACTTCCTGCGCCCCGGCCGCCCCGGCGTCCCGATCGTCTACCAGGTCGAGCGGGTCCGGGACGGCCGGTCGTTCACCACCCGCCGGGTCACCGCGGTCCAGCAGGGCCGCACGATCTTCAATCTGACGGCGTCCTTCCACCAGCCGGAGCCGGGCAGTATCGAGCACCAGCTGCCGCCGCGCCTGGACTTCCCGGAGCCGGAGTCGCTGCCGACGGTCGCGGACGAGATCCGCGAGCACCTGGGCACGCTGCCGGAGGCCCTGGAGCGGATGGCGCGCCGCCAGCCCTTCGACATCCGGTACGTGGACCGGCTGCGCTGGACGCCGGAGGAGATCAAGGACGCGGACCCGCGCAGCGCGGTGTGGATGCGCGCGGTCGGCCCGCTGGGCGACGACCCGCTGGTGCACACCTGCGCGCTGACGTACGCGTCCGACATGACGCTGCTCGACGCGGTCCGCATCCCGGTGGAGCCGCTCTGGGGTCCCCGGGGCTTCGACATGGCCTCGCTCGACCACGCGATGTGGTTCCACCGGCCGTTCCGGACCGACGAGTGGTTCCTGTACGACCAGGAGTCCCCCATCGCGACCGGCGGCCGGGGCCTGGCCCGCGGCCGCATCTACGACCGCGAGGGCCGGCTGCTGGTGTCCGTGGTCCAGGAGGGCCTGTTCCGCCCGCTGCCGGCCCGCGACTGACCGGTTCTTTTCCCCTGTTACGAGGAGTCTGCTGATGAGCCTGTACGACATCCCGCTGCGCACGCTGTCCGGCGAGCCCACCTCGCTGGCCGACTACAAGGGCAAGGCGGTGCTGGTCGTGAACGTGGCGTCCCAGTGCGGTCTGACCCCGCAGTACGCCGGTCTGGAGCGCCTCCAGGCGCAGTACGGCGAGCGCGGCTTCAGCGTGCTCGGCGTGCCCTGCAACCAGTTCGGCGGCCAGGAGCCCGGCAGCGCCGAGGAGATCGGTACGTTCTGCTCGGCGACGTACGGAGTGACGTTCCCGCTCCTGGAGAAGACGGACGTCAACGGAGACGGCCGCCACCCGCTGTACGCGCGCCTCACGGAGGTCGCGGACACGGACGGCGAGGCCGGCGACGTCCAGTGGAACTTCGAGAAGTTCCTGATCTCCCCCTCCGGCGAGGTGGTCGCCCGGATCCGTCCGCGCACCGAGCCGGACGCCCCGGAGGTCGTCGCGGCGATCGAGGCGCAGCTGTCGGTCTGAGCCACCGGAGAGAAACAGTGCGGCTCCGTTCCCGCCACACGGGAACGGAGCCGGTCTCCTGGCGGTGGAGGCTAGCGGATCGGCATGCCCGAGAGCGTGCGGGCGATCACCAGGCGCTGAATCTCGCTGGTCCCCTCGAAGATCGTGTAGATGGCAGCATCGCGGTGCATGCGCTCCACCGGGTACTCGCGGGTGTAGCCGTTGCCGCCGAGGATCTGGATCGCCTGCCCGGTGACCTTCTTGGCGGTCTCGCTCGCGAACAGCTTGGACATCGAGCCCTCGGCGGAGGTGAAGGGCCGGCCCGCCGTGGCCATCCAGGAGGCGCGCCACACCAGCAGCCGGGCCGCGTCGATCTGCGTACGCATGTCGGCGAGCTGGAACGCGACGCCCTGGTTGTCGATGATCGGGCGGCCGAACTGCTCGCGGCCCTTGGCGTATTCGAGTGCGTAGTCGTACGCGGCGCGGGCCGTGCCGACCGCCATGGCGCCGACGGCCGGACGGGAGGCCTCGAAGGTGGCCATCGCGGCGTTCTTCACCCTCCCCCAGCCTTCGGCCGGGGGGACCCCCACGCCGCCGCCCGCCTTCGCCTTCTCGCGGGCCCGGGCGAGCCGCTCGTCCAGCTTCTCCTTGCCGCCGAGCAGGCAGTGCCCTGGCACACGGACGTCTTCGAGCACGACCTCGGCGGTGTGCGAGGCGCGGATGCCGTGCTTCTTGAACTTCTGCCCCTGGGACAGGCCGGGGGTGCTGGGCGGCACGATGAAGGAGGCGTGCCCCTTGGAGCCGAGCTCCGGGTCGACGACCGCGACGACGACGTGCACATTGGCGATGCCGCCGTTGGTGGCCCAGGTCTTGGTGCCGTTGAGGACCCACTCGTCCTTGGCCTCGTCGTACACGGCCCTGGTCCGCATGGAGGCGACGTCGGAGCCCGCGTCCGGCTCGGAGGAGCAGAAGGCGGCGACCTTCACGTCGTCCACGTCGCCGTACATCTGCGGTATCCAGGTGCCGATCTGTTCCTCGGTGCCGTTGGCGAGGACGCCGACGGCGGCGAGGCCGGTCCCGACGATCGACAGGGCGATGCCCGCGTCGCCCCAGAACAGCTCCTCCATGGCGACCGGGATGCCGAGACCGGTCGGGTCGAAGAACTGTTGGGCGTAGAAGTCCAGGGAGTAGATTCCGACCTTGGCGGCTTCCTGGATCACCGGCCAGGGGGTCTCCTCGCGCTCGTCCCACTCCGCGGCGGCGGGCCTGATGACGTCCTTCGCAAACCCGTGCAACCAGTCCCTGACCTGCTTCTGGTCGTCATTGAGTTCCATCGTGAACTCGGCCATGTCCCCTCCACCAGTTCCCGTGCCACAGACAAGCGTTACTTGCGGTAACGGCAGTATGTTACTCACCGGTAGAGCCTGTCAACCGACCGCCGGCCGATCAGCGCGGGACCTGGCCGGAGTGTTACGTTGCGCAGGCATTCCGGATGGCGGAACACGTCGGCGGAACCACGCGACGCGTAAGACGCAGTACGAGTACGGGCGGGGAGACGAAGCCATGGAGACCACACACCAGGCCGAGCAGCAGCGGACGTCGGCCGAGAGCCGTCGGCGGGAACTGCTGGAGGCGGCGGACCGGGTGGTGCTCCGGGACGGCCCCAAGGCATCGATGAACGCGATCGCCGCGGAGGCCGGGATCACCAAGCCGATCCTGTACCGGCACTTCGGGGACAAGGGCGGGCTGTACCGGGCGCTGGCGCAGCGCCACACGGACGCCCTGCTCGCCGCGCTGCGGGCGGCGCTGGACGCACCCGCGGAGCGCCGTGAGCGCGTGGAGGCCACGCTGGAGACGTACCTCGTGGCGATCGAGGCTCGGCCCCAGGTGTACCGCTTCCTCATGCACCCCGCGGAGGAGACCGGCGGCGGCGAGCACGCCGGGTTCGACGTGGGCCGCCACTCGGCGCCGCTGCTGCGGCGGATGGGCGAGGAGCTGGGCATCGTGATCGCCGAGCGGATCGACCTGGGTCCGGGGAGCGAGGCGCTGGCGCGGGTGTGGGGCCACGGGATCGTCGGCATGATGCACGCGGCGGGCGACTGGTGGCTGGGCGAACGCCCCTGCTCCCGGACGGAGTTGGTACGGGGCCTGGCGGACCTGCTGTGGGGCCGCCTGGCAGCGGCGGCGGACCGGGTGGGCGGGCCAGGCTTCTAGGGCGTGTTTCGAAAGTCCCGTCTGCCCGGCGGCGTCTGGCACGCACGCTCGCCGCGTTGTCGGGATCACCCCGATACAACCAGTATCGGGGCGACCCTCCGCCTTGCGATCGCACGCACCAGACGCCGCCGGGCCCGCCCTTCGGGCGGACGACGCTACTTTCGAACCACGCCCTAGGCCCCGCCCCTTCCCGCTGTGACATCTGCGGCTCCGCCGCGTGGCCTCCGGGGCGGGGGCCCCTGTTCGTCTCCGGGTCCGGTGGAGGCCGGCCGCGCAGTTCCCCGCGCCCCTTCGGTAACTCCAGCCCCTCCGGCGTGCAAGGAGCGGGGTCCGGGGCGCAGCCCCGAAGCGGGGGCGGGGGCGCAGCCCCGGCGCGGGTAACGGGGGCGAAGCCCCCGTAAGCGGGGCGCAGGGGCCGCAGGCCCCGCAACGGGGTCCAGGGGCGCAGCCCCCGGGAAACCACCTCAATCCCCCACCCACCCCCGGAGGGTTCAGGGAAGGGGCGGGGTGGGGGAACTCCCCCGGCCACCCCACGGCGCCCGCCGCACCGCCCTCGCCAGCCGCGCCTTGCGCCACCCCGCCAAGCGCTCCGGATACACCACCCCCTCCAGGTGGTCCATCTCGTGCTGGAGACACCGCGCGAAGAACCCCGTGCCGGACACCCGTACCACCGCGCCCGACACCGTCCGCCCCTCCACCACCGCCTCGTCGTACCGCTCCGTCCCCGCCTCCAGACCCGGCAGGGACAGACAGCCCTCGGGGCCGCGCAGCAGCAGGCCCTCGGCCGACACCAGACGGGGGTTGACGAGGTGTCCGAGGTGGCGGACGTCCTCGTCGTCGGGGCAGTCGTAGACGAACACCCGCAGCCCCACGCCGATCTGATTGGCCGCGAGCCCCACCCCCCGCGCCGCGTACATCGTCGCGAAGAGGTCCTCGACCAGCCGGCCGAGGGACGGACCGAAGTCGGTGACGGGCTCACACGGGGCGTGCAGGGCCGGGTCGCCGAGGAGAGACATCTCTCGTACCGAGCCGGAACTGCCGGGAATGGGACGGTGACGCATGCCCGTAAGCGTACGGTCCAGGGGGTTCGCGGCCGCGCCACCACCGGCGCGGTTCGGGCCGCTGTCCGGATCTCGATAGGCTGAGGTCCGACCCAGGCGCAAGGAGGATCAAGGACGATGGCAGGCAACGCGGAGCCGCTGTCACCGCGGGCCAAGCTCGCCGTGACGGCGGGCAAGGCCGCTGCGGCGGTGTCGCGCGCAGCGGGGCGGGGCAGTGGATCGGTGATCGGCGGCCGGGTAGCGCTCAAACTGGACCCCGATCTGCTGGGGCGGCTGGCGACCCACCTGGACGTGGTCCTGGTCTCGGCGACGAACGGCAAGACGACGACGACCCGGCTCATCGCCGAGGCGCTGCGGGCCAGCGGCCCGGTGGTGTCCAACGCGCTGGGCGCCAACATGCCCGCGGGCATCACCTCGGCGCTGGCGGGCGGCTCGGACGCCCGCTTCGGCGTGATCGAGGTGGACGAGAAGTACCTCTCCGGTGTCGCACGCGATGTGACGCCCAAGGCGATCGCGCTGCTCAACCTGAGCCGCGACCAGCTCGACCGGGCCGCCGAGACCCGGATGCTCGCCGAGAAGTGGCGCGAGGGGCTTCAGGGCACCAAGGCCGTGGTGATCGCCAACGCCGACGACCCGCTGGTCGTCTGGGCGGCCTCCTCCTCCCCCAACGTGGTGTGGGTGGCGGCGGGCCAGGAGTGGAAGGACGACGCCTGGTCGTGCCCCGCCTGCGGCGGTGTGATGCAGCGCCCGGGCGACGACTGGTTCTGCGGTGAGTGCGGCTTCCGCCGCCCCGCCCCGAGCTGGGTGCTCAGCGGCGACTACGTCCTGGACCCGCACGGTTCGGCCTGGCCGATCCACCTCCAGCTGCCCGGCCGCGCCAACAAGGCCAACGCCGCCACCTCCGCCGCGGTCGCCGCGGTCTTCGGGGTGCCGCCGCAGGTCGCGCTGGAGCGGATGTACCAGGTTCAGGCGGTCGCGGGGCGCTACGACGTGGTGTCCTTCCAGGGACGCGAGCTGCGGCTGCTGCTCGCCAAGAACCCGGCGGGCTGGCTCGAAACGTTTTCCCTCATCGACCCGCCGCCCACGCCGGTGATCCTCGCCGTCAACGCCCGCGGCGCCGACGGCACGGACACCTCGTGGCTGTGGGACGTCGACTACACCCGGCTCGCCGGTCACCCGATCTTCGTGATCGGCGACCGCAAGCTGGACCTGGCGGTCCGCCTGGAGGTCGCGAACCTGGACTTCCGGGTCTGCGAGAGCCTCGCGGAGTGCGTACAGCTGGCGCCGCCCGGCCAGATCGAGCTGATCGCCAACTACACCGCCTTCCAGGACGTGCGCCGCACGGTCGGCAACTGAGACCCCCTAAGGAGCAAGCGAGCATGAGCGACAACAGCCTGCGCCTCGTGTGGGTCTACCCCGACCTGCTGAGCACGTACGGCGACCAGGGCAACGCCCTGGTCGTGGAGCGCCGGGCCCGCCAGCGCGGCCTCGACGTGGCCCGTCTCGACGTCCGCAGCGACCAGCCGGTGCCGTCGTCGGGCGACATCTATCTGATCGGCGGCGGCGAGGACCGGCCGCAGCGGCTCGCGGCCGAGCGGCTGCGCCGCGACGGCGGCCTGCAGCGTGCCGCCGCCAACGGCGCGATCATCTTCTCGGTCTGCGCCGGGTACCAGATCCTGGGCCACGAGTTCATCAACGACCTCGGCGAGCGCGAGCCGGGCCTCGGCCTGCTCGACGTGGTCTCCACCCGGGGCGAGGGCGAGCGCTGCGTCGGCGACGTGCTGGGCGACATCGACGAGCGCCTGGGCCTGCCCCAGCTCACCGGTTTCGAGAACCACCAGGGCGTCACGCACCTGGGCCCCACGGCCCGCCCGTTCGCCCGGGTCCGCCTGGGCCGGGGCAACGGCACCGGCGACGGCACCGAGGGCGCGTACAACGAGACCGTCTTCGGCACGTACATGCACGGTCCGGTGCTCGCGCGGAACCCGCAGATCGCGGACCTGCTGCTGAAGCTGGCCCTCGATGTGAACGCGCTGCCGCCGACCGACGACCGGTGGTACGAGGCGCTGCGCGCCGAGCGCATCGCCTCGGCGACCCAGCCCGCCTGACCCGGGCTGAGCCCCGGAAGACGGCGTTCGTACTTTCGTCTGACGTCCATCAGTCGGACGTCTGATTCGGCCCCGCCACCCTGCGCCGGTAGGGTGGCGGGGATCCAACCGGACGACGTGGTCCGGTCGTCGGCCCACGTTGCAAAGGTTTTCCGGGCAATGCGAATTGGTGTGCTCACCTCCGGCGGCGACTGCCCCGGCCTGAATGCCGTCATCCGTTCCGTCGTGCACCGCGCGGTGGTCGATCACGGCGACGAGGTCATCGGCTTCCACGACGGCTGGAAGGGTCTCCTGGAGGCCGACTACCGCAAGCTCGACCTGGACGCGGTCGGCGGCATCCTCGCCCTCGGCGGCACGATCCTCGGCTCCTCCCGCGTCCAGCCCGCGCATCTGCGCGACGGCGTCGAGCGCGCGAAGGGCCATGTCGCCGAGCTCGGTCTCGACGCGATCATCCCGATCGGCGGCGAGGGCACGCTCAAGGCCGCCCATCTGCTCTCCGAGGCGGGCCTGCCGATCGTCGGCGTGCCGAAGACCATCGACAACGACATCGCGTCGACCGACGTCACCTTCGGCTTCGACACGGCCGTCGGCGTCGCCACCGAGGCCCTCGACCGCCTCAAGACGACCGCCGAGTCGCACCAGCGCGTGCTGATCGTCGAGGTCATGGGCCGCCACACCGGCTGGATCGCGCTGCACTCCGGCATGGCCGCCGGCGCCCACGCGATCGTCGTGCCGGAGCGGCCCTTCGACATAGACGAGCTGACCGAGCTGGTCGGCCGCCGGTTCTCGGCGGGCAAGAAGTTCGCGATCGTGGTCGTCGCCGAGGGCGCCAAGCCGCGCGAGGGCTCGATGCGCTTCGACGTGGGCGGCACCGACATCTACGGCCACGAGCGGTTCGCGGGCGTCGCCAGCCAGCTCGCCGTGGAGCTGGAGCGGCGCCTGGACAAGGAGGCCCGCGCGGTCATCCTCGGCCACGTCCAGCGCGGCGGCACCCCGACCGCGTACGACCGCGTCCTGGCGACCCGGTTCGGCTGGCACGCGGTGGAGGCCGTGCACCGCCGCGAGTTCGGGATGCTGACCGCGCTGCGCGGCACGGACATCACCATGGTCCCGCTCGCCGAGGCGACGGCGACGCTCAAGACCGTCCCGGCCGAGCGGTACGCCGAGGCGGAGTGCGTCCTGTAACACCCGCATCGTTTTGCGCGCAATGAGCCGCCCCCGGTCGCGATCGCGACCGGGGGCGGCTCTACTCTGGGTGCGGACAACCGGTACGAAATCAGGAGTCAGCGGATGGATCACGGCGGGCACGGCATGGGCATGAACATGGATCTGCCGCCGTTCACGCTGGGGCGCGGCCTGGAGTGGTCCACGGACCCGTTCTTTCTGATCGGCTGTATCGCGGGGCTCGGTCTGTACGGCTGGGCGGTGCTGCGGCTGCGCAGGCGCGGCGACGGCTGGCCGGTGAGCCGGATGGTCTTCTGGACCCTCGGCGTGCTGAGCATCGCCCTGGTGATGTGCACCAGGCTCAACGACTACGGCATGGTCATGTTTAGCGTGCACATGGTCCAGCACATGGTCATCAGCATGCTCTCGCCGATCCTGCTGCTGCTCGGCGCGCCGGTGACGCTGACGCTGCGCGCGCTGCCGGTCGCCGGGCGCGGCCGCAAGGGCCCGCGCGAGCTGCTGCTCGCCCTGCTGCACAGCCGCTACCTGCGGATCATCACGCACCCCGCGTTCACGATCCCGATGTTCATCGCGAGTCTCTACGGGCTCTACTTCTCGCCGCTCTTCGACTTCCTGATGGGGTCGAGGACCGGCCACATCGCGATGATGGTCCACTTCCTCGCCGTCGGCCTGATCTTCTTCTGGCCGATCATGGGCGTCGACCCGGGCCCGCACCGCCCCGGCTACATCATGCGGATGCTGGAGCTCTTCGCGGGCATGCCGTTCCACGCCTTCTTCGGCATCGCCCTGATGATGGCGACCCAGCCGATGATCGGCACGTACAAGAACCCGCCCTCCTCGCTCGGCATCGACGCCCTCGCCGACCAGGAGGCGGCCGGCGGCATCGCCTGGGCCTTCAGCGAGATCCCGTCCGTGCTGGTCCTGATCGCGCTGGTCTTCCAGTGGTACGCGACCGAGAAGCGCGAGGCGCGGCGGCAGGACCGGGCCGCCGACCGCGACGGCGACAAGGAGCTGGCCGCCTACAACGCCTATCTGGCCTCGCTGAACGCACGCGGGCAGTAACAGCCGGTGCGCCGGTCTGGCGCGACGGGCCCCTGCGGGGCGACCATGGACTTCACGGCAGCGGCCGGGAGGAAGGGGACCCCATGCCAGGCACGACGAAGGCGATGGTGGTGCTCACCGTCGTGGCGCTGGTGATGATCACTGCGTACACGGTGGCGCTCGGCAGCAGCGGCTGGCTCTGGTTCGGCTGGGTGGTCCTCGGCCTGGCGACGGTGGGCATGGCGGCTTCGCGCAGCGCCTGAGCGGCGCCCCGGCGGGCGGGCCGAGTGAGGAGCTGGTGCGTTGCTGTACTACGTGCTCAAGTACGCCCTTCTGGGGCCGTTGCTGAGGCTGCTCTTCCGGCCCAGGATCGAGGGCCTGGAGCACATTCCGGACGACGGCCCGGCGATCGTCGCGGGCAACCACCTGTCGTTCTCCGACCACTTCCTGATGCCGGTGATGCTCAAGCGGCGCATCACCTTCCTCGCCAAGCAGGAGTACTTCACCGGGCCCGGCATCAAGGGCCGGCTCACCGCCGCCTTCTTCCGCGCGGTCGGGCAGATCCCGGTGGACCGCTCCGGCAAGGAGGCCGGGAAGGCGGCGATCCGCGAGGGCCTCGGGGTGCTGCGCAAGAACGAGCTCCTGGGCATCTACCCGGAGGGCACCCGCTCGCACGACGGACGGCTCTACAAGGGCAAGGTGGGGGTCGCCGTGATGGCGCTGAAGGCTCAGGTTCCGGTGATCCCGTGCGCGATGGTCGGCACCTTCGAGATCCAGCCGCCCGGACAGGTCATGCCGAAGATCAAGAGGGTCACCATCCGGTTCGGCGCGCCGCTCGACTTCTCCCGCTACGCCGGCATGGAGAACGAGAAGGCCGTGCTGCGGGCCGCCACCGACGAGCTCATGTACAAGATCCTGGAGCTCTCCGGGCAGGAGTACGTGGACCGGTACGCGGCCGACGTGAAGGCCGAGGAGGCCGGAAAGTTCCCCAGGGTCCTCGGCTGACAGCGGATCCGCGCACGGCGCAACTCCCTGGCCCCGATGATCACATGGTCGTAGCGTCCCCCGTATGGGCAAGGGAACAGCGTTCGTCGTAGGGGCCACGGGACAGATCGGGCGGGCCGCCGTGCGCGTGCTCGCCGAGGACGGGTGGGAGGTGCGGGCCGCCTCGCGCGGCGGCGGGAGCGATCCGGGCTGGCCGGAGGGAGTGCGCCCGCTCGCGCTCGACCGGGACGCGGAAGGGGAGCTGGCCGCAGCCCTCGGGGACGGCTGCGACGTCCTGGTGGACATGGCGGCGTACGACGGAGGGCACGCCCGGCAGCTGGCCGGACTCACGGACCGTATCGGCTCGGCCGTGGTGATCTCCAGCGGCGCGGTGTACGAGGACGACCGGGGCCGCAGCTTCGACACCCAGGGGGAGCCGGACGGCTCGCCCCGCTACCCGGTGCCGATCCCCGAGACGCTGGCCACGGTCGCGCCGGGCGAGGAGACGTACGGTACGCGCAAGATCCGGCTGGAGCGGGAGCTGCTCGCCTCGGTGCTGCCCTCGACGCTGCTGCGGGCGGGCGCGATCCACGGGCCGCACTGCCGGAGCCCGCGCGAACTGTTCTTCGTGAAGCGGGCGCTGGACGGGCGGCCGGTGCGGGTGCTCGCGCACGGCGGGGCGAGCCGCTTCCATCCGGCGCACGTCGCCAACATCGCCGAGCTGATCAGGCTGGCCGCGCTGCGGCCCGGGTCGCGGGTGCTCAACGCGGCCGACCCGCAGGCGCCGACCGTCGCCGAGATGAGCGCCGCGATCGACGAGGTGATGGGGGTCCGCAGCCAGACGGTGGTCTTCGAAGGGGCGCCGGAGGAGGGCACGGTGGGCCTCACCCCGTGGAGCGCGCCGCACCCGATCGTCTACGACATGTCGGCGGCCGAACGGGAGCTGGGCTACCGGCCGGTGACCGGGTACGTGGAGTCGCTGCCCGCGACGGTCGCGTCGATCGTGGACCGGCTCGGGGGCGGGGACTGGCGGGAGGCGTTCCCCGGCATGGCCAAGTACCCGGACCTGTTCGACTACGCGGCCGAGGACGCCTGGCTGGCCGGGCGGGGCTGACACGCGAAGGGGGCGGCCGCAGCTGCGACCGCCCCCTCCTTCATGCGCGCTCGGCCGTTACGGCTTCGGCGTGGCGTGCGGGGTGCACGTCACATCGGCGCTGTCGACCTTGCCGGAGAGGAAGTAGGCCTCCACCCGGGTGTTGATGCACGGGTTGACCAGACCGGTCACCCCGTGCGAACCCGCGTCCTTCTCGGTGATCAGGCGCGAGCCCTTGAAGCGCTGGTGCAGCGAGACGGCGCCCTGGTACGGCGTGGCCGCGTCCCGGGTGCTCTGGACGATCAGCACCGGCGGCAGGCCCTTGCCGGTCTTGACCTCGACCGGGGTCTGCTGCCGCGTCTGCCAGGTGGCACACGGCAGGTTCATCCAGGCGTTCGCCCAGGTCATGAACGGGTTGTTCTTGTTGAGCCGGGTGTTGTCCCGGTCCCACTTCTTCCAGCTGGTGGGCCACTTGGCGTCCGCGCACTCGACGGCGGTGTACACCGCGTTGCCGTTCTCGGAGCTGATGTTGCCCTTGGTGTCCGACATGTCGGGAGCGGCCGCGTCGACCAGCGCCTTGGTGTCGCCCGCCACGTACTTGCTCCACGTCTTGGCGACGGGCGCCCAGGACGAGTCGTAGTACGGGGCGCTCTGGAAGTACGCGATGAGCTCGGCCGGGCCGACCGCGCCGCCGATGGGGCTCTTCTTGGCCGCGGCGCGCAGCTTCACCCACTGCTGCTCGACCTTGGCCGCCGTGTCGCCGAGGTGGAAGGTGGCGTCGTTCTGGGCGACCCACTTCTCCCAGTCGCTCCAGCGGCCCTGGAAGGCGATGTCCTGGTTCAGGTTGGCCTGGTACCAGATGTTGTCGCGCGCCGGGTCGACGACGCTGTCCACCAGCATGCGGCGCACGTGCGACGGGAAGAGCGTGCCGTAGACCGCGCCCAGGTAGGTGCCGTAGGAGACGCCCAGGTAGTTGAGCTTCTTCTCACCGAGCGCGGCGCGGATGACATCCAGGTCGCGGGCGGTGTTCGGGGTGGTCATGAACGGCAGCATCCAGCCGCTGCGCTCGGCGCACCCGTCCGCGTACTCGGCGGCGAGCTTGCGCTGGGCGCGCTTGTCGGCCTCGCTGTCCGGGACCGGGTCGGCCTTCGGCGCCTTGACGAACTCCTGCGGGTCGACACAGGAGATCGGCGTCGAGTGGCCCACGCCGCGCGGGTCGAAGCCCACGAAGTCGTACGCCTTGGCGGTGTTGACCCACAGGGGGTTCTTGCCCGTCACCCGGGTCGGGAAGCGCATGCCGGAGGCACCGGGGCCGCCCGGGTTGTAGACGAGGGCGCCCTGGCGCTCGGCCGGGGTGCCGGTCGAGGCGATGCGGTCCACGGCGAGCTTGATCTGCTGGCCGTAGGGGTGGGCGTAGTCGAGCGGAACGCTGACGTAACCGCACTGGATCGGCTTGGCGAAGCCCCAGTCGGCCGGGCAGTCGGTCCAGTCGATGCCCTTCTTGGCGGCCCGCTCGGCGGCGAGCTGCACGCCGCGCGCCTCGGAAGTGCCGTGGTGACGGCTTTCGGCGGTGGCCGTCGGTGCCGCGATCGCGCCCGCTATGAGCGTGCCCGCGATCAGAGTGCCGGCCGAGCCGAGCACTGCGGTGCGTCTCAAGTGGTTCCTCCCCCTGCTGAAGTGCGCCGCTCGGAGCGGCGCGTTCCATGCTCTCGGGGGATCCTCGCGCCTCGACAGCCGTCGAGAACAGGTCGTGCTGGTGTTTCTTTACCGAACCGATAGCCGGGACGCGGAGTCCCGTTGAGCGGTGTGGACTTCGTCGAGTACGCGCCGCAGCAGCCGGGCGTCCGGCGCGAGGGCGGTCACCAGGAACGCGGGCCCGGCCAGCGGTGTCAGCACCGCGCTCTCGCCGAGCATCCGCGCCCGCACGGGCTTCTCCGCCAACTCCGGGTCGACGACGAGGAGTTGCCCCACCGCCCGGTGCCCGCCCAGGACCGCCGAACCGTTCCAGCCACCGGGCGCGCCGGGACCGTACGACAGCGCCTGGTCGAGGAGCGGGCGGCCCGCGCGGTGCACGGTGAGCCGGGTGGCGAGCGTACCGGGATCCTCGCCGTGGCGCCCGAGGATCTGCTCCTCGCGCAGAACGAGCCGGGCGTCCGCCGCGAGCTCGACGCGGGTGCGCATCCGCAGATCGCTGCCGCGCGCCGAGATCAGCTGCTCGGGCAGCCAGTGCAGCTCGCCGCCGGGGCCGACGCCGAGGCGCACGTCGTAGTGCGCGGGCTCACCGGTCCGCCCGGGCAGGGCGATGGTGGCGGCGGCCGAGTCCACGGTGAGCCGGGCTCCGTCCCGGACCTCGGCCTCGACGGCGATGCGGTCGCCGCCGAGCGGGGCGCTCATCGCCCCGACTACGGTGACCCGGTGGCGCCCGCCGATGGCCCGGGTGCGGCGCAGCGCCAGCGGGCCCTCGCCCGCCAGGACGGGCAGGCCCTCGGGGGTGGCGACGATCCGGGCGGTGGCGCGCACCCCCGCGCCGAGTGTCAGGCCTTCCATGCGGCGAGCCGCTCCCGCACCCACTCGGCGACCGCGTCCACGCCGTGCTCGGACCTCAACGACTGGAAGACGACGGGCAGTTCGGCCCGCTGCTCCTCGGCGTCGCGGGCCATCCGCGCCAGGTCCGAGCCGACGTACGGGGCGAGGTCGGTCTTGTTGACGACGAGCAGGTCTGCCGTGGTGACTCCGGGGCCGCCCTTGCGGGGGATGTCGTCGCCGCCCGCCACGTCGATGACGAAGATCTGGGCGTCGACCAGGCCCTTGGAGAAGGTGGCGGTGAGGTTGTCGCCGCCGGACTCGACCAGGATCAGATCGAGCGGCCCGACCGCCTCCTCCAGGTCCTCGACCGCTTCGAGATTGGCGGAGATGTCGTCCCTGATGGCGGTGTGCGGGCAGGCTCCGGTCTCCACGGCCTGGATGCGCTCGGGCGGCAGCACGGCGTTGCGCAGCAGGAACTCGGCGTCCTCGCGGGTGTAGATGTCGTTGGTGACGACGGCGAGCGAGAACCGCTCCCGCAGGGCCTGGCAGAGCGCGGCCACGGTGGCGGTCTTCCCGGACCCGACGGGCCCCCCGAGCCCGATGCGCAGGGCCCGCCGCGTCCCGTCGGGCCGGCGGGCGTCGGCGCTGATGGCGGCGGGGCCGCCGTGGGAGTGGTCGAGGTGCATGGTGAGACTCCAATGCGAGGGTCGCTGTCGGCCCGGGCGGGTGTTTGGTCTTTCAGCCCGTCCGGCGTTTGAGGACGAGCCCGTTCAGGGCGATGGTCTTCTTCAGGGAGCGCCTACGACGCGAACAGCCGGACCGGCCACGCCGCATGCGCCTCGGCCATGATGTCGAGCAGCGGCGCCGAGGCGGCGGGCAGCACGGACAGCCCGTCCTCCACGGCCGAGGCCGCCGCGCCCGCGGCCGCCGCCGCCACCGCGTCCAGCTCGGGCGCGAGCCGCGCCAGTACCCCCGTCGCGTCGAACGGATCGAGGCTGAGCAGCCGGACCGCCGCCGTCGCGGGCCCGCTGACCGTCTCGTACGCGACACAGTGCGCCGCGTCCGTCGCGGACAGCCCGCCCGCCCGCGCCGCGAGCCCGAGCACGACCGGCTGGTGCGCCCCGCGCGGCCGGGCCGCCGCCAGCGCGGCCAGCTCCTCACTCGGCCAGGCGGCCCGCGCCGCCCGCATCATCTGGCGGCCCAGCTTGCGCGCGGTGGCCCGCAGCGCCGGGGACGGGGTACGCGCGTCGGCGGCCTCGTCGAGCGCGAGCGGGTCGAGGCCGAGGACGGCCGCCGCGGCGAGCGAGGCCGACACCAGGCCCGCCGTGTGCAGCCGCCCCCGGCAGAACTCCGCCAGGGAGGCCGCGTCATGGACCCGGCCCGCCTTGACGGCCGGTTCGACGCCGCCCGAGTGGGCGTGGCCGCCGGCCGGGAACCGGCCGTCGGCGAGGACGAGCAGGGCAGCTCGGGTCATCAGTGTCGACTCCGCCCGCTCAGAAGAGGAAGTACCGCTGGGCCATGGGCAGTTCGGCGGCCGGCGCGGGCTCCACCGCCTCGCCGTCGATGGTCACCGTGAAGGTGTCCGGGTCGACCCTGACGTCCGGCAGGGCGTCGTTCTCGCGCATGTCCGCCTTCCCCACCCCGCGGGTGTTCTTGATGGCGGTGAACTTCTTGTCCAGGCCCAGCCGTTCGGGCAGCCCGTCGTCGAGGGCGGCCTGCGCCACGAAGTTGAGCGAGTTGGCCGCCGGGGCCTTTCCGTGCGCGCCGAACATCGGACGGGGCAGGACCGGCTGGGGCGTGGGGATGGACGCGTTGGCGTCGCCCATCTGCGCGTACGCGATCTGGCCGCCCTTGATCACGAGCTGCGGCTTGACGCCGAAGAACGCGGGCTCCCACAGCACCAGGTCCGCGAGCTTGCCCGGTTCGACCGAGCCGATCTCGCTGTCGAGGCCCTGCGCGACCGCCGGGTTGATCGTGTACTTGGCGACATAGCGGCGCGCCCGGTGGTTGTCGGCCCGCCCGTCGCCCGCGAGCGCGCCCCGGCGCACCTTCATCACGTGCGCGGTCTGCCACGTACGCAGGATGACCTCGCCGATCCGGCCCATCGCCTGGGAGTCGGAGGAGAGGATCGAGATGGCGCCCAGGTCGTGCAGGATGTCCTCGGCCGCGATGGTCGAGGGCCGGATGCGGGACTCGGCGAACGCCAGGTCCTCCGGCACGGCCGGGTTGAGGTGATGACAGACCATCAGCATGTCGAGGTGTTCCTCGATGGTGTTGACGGTGTGCGGCCGGGTCGGGTTGGTGGAGCTGGGCAGTACGTACGGCTCGGAGACCACGGTGATGATGTCCGGGGCGTGCCCGCCGCCCGCGCCCTCGGTGTGGTACGCGTGGATGGAGCGGCCCGCGATGGCGGCGAGGGTGTCGCCGACGAAGCCCGCCTCGTTCAACGTGTCGGTGTGGATGGCGAGTTGGGCGCCGGTCTCGTCGCAGACACCCAGACAGGCGTCGATGACGGCCGGGGTCGCGCCCCAGTCCTCGTGGATCTTGAATCCGAGGGCGCCGCCGCGCAGCTGGGAGTGCATGGCCTCGCGCGACATGGTGTTGCCCTTGCCGAGCAGACCGATGTTGACGGGCGCGTTCTCCAGGGCCGCGAACATCCGGGCCAGGTGCCAGGGGCCGGGGGTGACGGTGGTGGCCTTGGTGCCCTCGGCGGGGCCGGTGCCGCCGCCGACGAGGGTGGTGATGCCCGAGGAGAGCGCCTGGTCGACGAGGGTGGGCGAGATGAAGTGGACATGGGTGTCCACCGCGCCCGCCGTGAGGATCTTCCCGTTGCCCGCGATGATCTCGGTCTCGGGGCCGATGACGAGGTCCGGGTGGACGCCGTCCATGGTGTCGGGGTTGCCCGCCTTGCCGAGCGCGGTGATCCGGCCCTCCCGGATGCCGAGGTCCGCCTTGACGATGCCCCAGTGGTCCAGGACGACGACTCCGGTGATCACGGTGTCGGGCGCGCCCTCGGCGCGGGTGGTGCGGGCCTGGCCCATCGACTCGCGGATCACCTTGCCGCCGCCGAACACCGCCTCGTCGCCCGCGCGTCCGGGTCCGCCGCAGCGGTCCTCCTCGATCTCGACGAGCAGATCGGTGTCGGCGAGCCGGATGCGGTCGCCGGTGGTGGGGCCGAACAGGTCGGCGTACACGGCACGGTGGAGCTCAGCCATCGAGGGGCCCTCCGGTCTCGCCGCGCAGCCCACTGACGATCCGGCGTCCGGCGAGGGGGACGAGCTCGACATCGACGGGGATGCCCGGCTCGAAGCGCACGGCGGTGCCCGCGGCGATGTTCAGCCGCAGCCCGCGGGCGGCGGCGCGGTCGAAGTCCAGGCCGGGGTTGGCCTCGGCGAAGTGGTAGTGCGAGCCGACCTGGACGGGCCGGTCGGCGGCGTTGAGGACGGTCATCGTGGTGGTCTCGCGACCCTCGTTGAGGGCGACGGGCTCGTCCGCGAACAGGATCTCTCCGGGAATCATGGCGGCGCTCCCCCGTCAGACGATGGGCTCGTGGACGGTGACGAGCTTGGTGCCGTCCGGGAAGGTCGCCTCGACCTGTACGTCGTGGATCATCTCCGGGATGCCCTGCATGACGTCGTCGCGGGAGAGCACCTTGCGTCCGGACGCCATGAGTTCGGCGACGGTCCGGCCGTCGCGGGCGCCTTCGAGGATGTGCGACGTGATGAGCGCGACGGCTTCGGGGTGATTGAGTTTCACCCCGCGGGCGCGGCGCTTGTCCGCGACGTCCGCGGCCACATGGAGGAGCAGTCTCTCCTGCTCGTGCGGCGTCAGTTGCACGCTTCCCACCTCACAGTCGTGCCCGGGACGGGGGAATCCCGCCTCGACGCTGCGGGACCCTAGCCGAGTTCAACACTCTGTTGACCTGCGGTTCACGGCTCCGCAGCCAGGCATTGCACGTTACGGCGGAAGTTTTTCCGGCTCGTTAACTGACGCTTTGCATATCCATGGCCAATGCATCCATCACCGGCTCGGGCGATCCGGAACCCGTCAGTCACCCGCCGGCGACTGACGGTGCTCGGCGGCGATGCCGAACCGGCGCCGTTCGCCGGGAGCGGACGCGACCTGGCGCACCGACGACACCGAGCTGATCACCTGCTCCTCGGCCGGCTCCGCCGCGCCTTCAAGTCGTTCCAGGTCAGCGGCGGACACCAGGGCGACGAGGGGCTTGCCGTGCCGGGTCACGACAACGCGCTCCCCGCCGTACACCACGCGGTTGATCAGCTCGGCGAGCTCAGCTCGGGCTTGCGTCACCGGAATCTCATAGGCCATGCTCCCCATCATAACGGCCTGTACGTCCTGTACATTTTTTACAGAGACATCGGCACGAGAGAAGAGGTACGTCATGCCCGGCCCGTCCGCCCGATACGTCCTGCCCGAATTCTCCGAGCGCACCTCGACCGGGGTCCGCACCCTCGATCCGTACTCCAAACTCCTGGAGGAGCGGATCGTCTTCCTCGGCACCCCCGTCGACGACACCGCGGCCAACGACGTGATGGCCCAGTTCATGCACCTGGAGCACGCCGACCCGGACCGCGACATCTCGCTGTACATCAACTCCCCCGGCGGCTCGCTCACCGCGATGACGGCGATCTACGACACCATGCGGTTCGTCACCTGCGACGTGGAGACGGTGTGCATGGGCCAGGCCGCCTCGGCCGCTGCCGTACTGCTGGCCGCGGGCGCCCCGGGCAAGCGGCTCGCGCTGCCCGGCGCGCGGGTCCTGATCCATCAGCCCGCGGTCGCGGAGCCGATCCAGGGCCAGCCGTCCGACCTGGTGATCTATGCCAATGAACTCCAGCGCGGGCGCGAGCTGTTGACGGAGCTGCTGGTCCGGCACACCGGGCAGTCCACCGAGCGGATCAGCGCCGACATCGAGCGGGACACCATCCTCGACGCCACCGCGGCCGCCGAGTACGGGCTGGTCGACCACGTCGTCACCAGCCGCAAGAACTCCGCTGCGGCGCAAGGGAGGTAGAGCCGTGCTGCCCGAACTTCCGCCGCTGCCCGCGCTGACGCGCGCCGAGGGCGAGTTCATCGACGCGTACCTCGACGCGCTCGACAAGTTGGGCCGGATCAACCCCGCCCGGCACCGCGACACCTACGGCGCGCTGCGGGCCGCGCAGGCGCTCGTCGGGCGGGCCGTGGCGCTGCGGGACGCGCTGACTACCATGCATCGGCGCGGCGAGTCGGAGCTGCACTCCGAGACGCTGGCGCGGACCCTTCGGCTGCTCGACGGGGAGCGCCGTGCGGGCCGTCTGACGATGCCGCCGCCGTCATCCGCGAGTTGACGCTCCGGTGTCCGTGCACCCCCGCGCCGGTACGAGTCGGTGTCCCCCGTTCGCACCATCCGATGGTCCGAACGATGTACCACAAATGTTGCTCCGAATGCGCAGACACCGAACGGAATGAATCGTTCCATCGCTGGTGCGACGCAGGTCGGACACCCCGTCAGGAGCGTTGGAACACAGATGTACACCTGAATGGGTCAGTCGTGAGGAGCCTCACAAAACGCCGTTTCGGCTCGGAAATCCGACACTTCGTGGGTCAAGATCCCTTCCGACGACAAGCCCCCGCCACCGCGGCGGGGCGGTCCGGGCGGACGCCGAGTCCTGCCGCCGTACCCGGATGACTGGTCGACTGAGTGGATCGGCAGGAGTGGAGGACCCAAGCAGTGCGGGCCCACCGGGAGACCGGGAGGCCCTTGGGGTGAAGCCGCGCGAGCGGCCGGGCATCTTCGCCAGTCCGAACCCGACAGGTCATCCTTCGCAGGCGGTTTGACGAAGGGTCGCGCATGACTGCGCAGAATTACGTCCCGTCCCTGCTGACTCGAGTCGGTGCGGTCTCCGCCCTCACGCTCGCCGCCGTCGGCGCCACGATGCTGGCGCCGGGTGCCGGCAGTGAGGCGAGCGCCGCGACACTCGCGACGAAGGCGCTCAACGTCGCCGCGTCGAAGAAGGGCGCGCCGTACAAGTCCGGCGCCAGCGGCCCGTACCGGTTCGACTGCTCGGGGCTCACCGTCTACTCGTTCAAGCAGGCGGGCAAGAAGCTGCCCCGCACCACCCAGCAGCAGTACAACAGCACCCGGCACATCTCGTCGTCCGCGCGCCAGCGCGGGGACCTGGTGTTCTTCCACTCCGGCTCGAACGTCTACCACGTGGGGATCTACGCCGGGAACGGCAAAATTTGGCACTCCCCCAAGACCGGGTCCGTGGTCCGGCTGGAGAAGATCTGGTCGAAGGGCGTCTGGTACGGGCGCGTGCGCTGACGCACGCGACGCAAGGGGCCGGTGAGCACGGCGGGCCGGTGGGAACACCCCCCCCCCCCCCCCCGCCCCCCCCCCCCCCCCCCCCGGGCGGGCAAAAGCCCCCCCCACAGGGCCCCGCCCCACCCCTTCCCCCGCCCCTCCCCCGCAACA
>NZ_JBVIHM010000011.1:87287-124120 GCF_055570295.1 Streptomyces sp. NPDC031265 | reverse complement strand
TTTTGGGACGGGTACGGGCGCGAACACACGGAACACAGGGGCCGGGTAGACATGGCGGCCCGGGGCGCACCCCCCCCCCCCCCCCCCGCCCCGTGCCCACCGGCCCGCGGGCCGGACACAGGCCCGCCTGACGGGCCCCGGCTCAGCTCTGGACCGGCACCGTCCACGGCAGCGCGATCCAGACGGTCTTGCCGCCCTCCGGCGTCGGGGTGACCGACAGCCGCCCCCCGCACTCGGCGGCGAGCCAGCGGATGATCACCATGCCGCGCCCGTTGTCCTGCTGGACGGCGGCGGGAAGACGTTTCGGCCAGCGGGGGTGGCTGTCGGTGACACCGATGTGGAGCTGCTCGTCGAACTCCAGGCGCAGATCCACGGTGAAGGTGGGCGACTGGCCGAACGTATGCTGCACGGCGTTGGTCGCGAGCTCGGAGACGATCAGGCGGATCGTATCGGCGGTGTCGGCGTCCGACGGAAGACCCCACTCGGTGAGTACGCCGGCGACGTGTCTACGGGCGGCGGAGACCGAGGCGGGATCGCTCGGCAGAGTGACGGTGGATTCGTGGTGGTCTGCCATGGCGACGCTGTCCCTTTCCCACCCGGGCCGGCCTGCTGGACTCGTAGCGAGCGGACAAACGCGAGGACGCCCCGGACTTGCGCTTCGCGCCAGACTGCCACTCATCGTGCCGCCGGATGCGCTGATCCACCAAGATGTGCATATATCTGTCGCTCAAAGCGGTGAACTCTGCGACGAAGGACTGTATTTGGCGCCACACTTGCCCATCACCCGAACCCCGGCCGGGCGGAAGGAGGCCGACATGTGGCACGGGCCCGCGGTACGCCGCCGCAAACTCGGCGAGGAACTGCGCCAGCTGCGCTGCGCGGCGGCCCTCACGAGCGGCGAGGTCGCCGGACAGCTGGGCTGGCACCAGTCCAAGGTGAGCCGGATCGAGACCGGCCGCAGCGGGGTGAAGCGCGCCGACGTGGCCCGACTGCTTGAGGTGTACGGGGTGGCCGACCCCGAACTGAGGGCGCTGCTCGAAGCGCTGGCGGGGGCGGCGGACGGCCGCGGCGCCCAGTGGTGGCAGGCCTACCGGGGGCTGCTGCCGCCCCAGTACCGGGACTTCATCAGCCTGGAGTCACAGGCGTCGGCGGCGCGCACCCTGGAGACGTCCGTGGTGCCGGGGCTGCTCCAGACGCCCGAGTACGCCCGCGCGGTGACCCGGGCGGCTCTCGGCGGGCTGGACGCGGCGCGGGTGGACTCCCTCGTGGAGGTGCGCCTGGCGCGCCAGGAGGTGCTGCGGGCCGATCCGCCGCTGGAGCTGAGCGCGGTGGTCGACGAGGCGGCGCTGCACCGCGCGGTGGGCGGGGCGGCCGCGATGCGGCGGCAGTTGCGCCATCTCCTGGAGGCCGCTCAGCTGCCGCAGGTCCGGTTGCGGGTGCTGCCTTTCAGCAGCGGTGGCCATATCGGACTCACCGGGCCTTTCATTATCTTCTCCTTTCCGCAAATTTCCGATCTGGATGTGGTGGTTATCGACCACCTGACGAGTAGCCTCTATCTCGAACGGGGAGAAGACCTTGAGGCGTACAGCGCCGCGTTCCACATGGCCGAGGCGCAGGCCCTCTCGTTCAAGGAATCATTGAATCTCATCGCCGGGATGGCTGACGGCGTGTAAGGGAGGCATGATGCCCTCACCCCCCACGCATGTACCTTCCAGCACTTCTCTGAACGGTGCGCAATGGCGGCGCAGCAGCCGTAGTACAGGAATGAACAATTGCGTCGAGGCCGCATTCCTCGACGCCGGACTGCTCGCCGTCCGTGATTCCAAGCGGACCGCCGGACCCGCGCTGCTCTTCGGAGCGCGGGCCTGGCACAGCTTCCTTTCCGGTCTGCCAGTCGAGCCCAACGAGGCGCCCGACAGCAGGAGTTGACAATGCCAACGGGGGACTAGGCGGTGGGCCCGGTCCGCAGGATCGTGTCCACCGCCCACTGGATCTGGGACTCGGTCAGATCGGCCCGGGCGGTCAGCCGCAGCCGGGAGATGCCGTCCGGCACCGACGGCGGCCGGAAGCACCCCACCGCCAGACCCGCGCCCCGGCAGTCGGCCGCCCAGGCCACCGCCCGCTCCGGCGACGGCGCCCGCACCGAGACCACGGCCGCGTCCGGGCGCGCCGCCTCCAGGCCCGCGGCCGTCAGCCGTTCGTGCAGCTCGGCCGCCACCGCACGGGCCCGGCCCGCCCGCTCCGGCTCGGCCTCCAGGAGCCGCAGCGCCGCGAGCGCGCCGCCCACCGCCGCGGGGGCGAGCCCGGTGTCGAAGATGAACGTACGGGCCGCGTTGACCAGGTGCCGGATGACCCGGGCGGGACCCAGGACCGCGCCGCCCTGACTGCCGAGCGACTTCGACAGGGTGAGAGTGGCCACCACGTCGTCCGCGCCCGCGAGTCCGGCGGCGTGCAGCCCGCCCCGCCCGCCCTCGCCCAGGACGCCCAGGCCATGGGCGTCGTCCACCACGAGCGCCGCCCCGGACTCCCGGCAGGCGGCGGCGAGTCCGGGCAGCGGGGCGGCGTCGCCGTCCACCGAGAAGACCGAGTCGCTCACCACGAGCGCGGGCCCGCCGTGGGCGTCCAGCGCCTTGCGCACGGCCTCGGGGTCGGCGTGCGGGACCACCTCGGTCTCCGCGCGCGACAGCCGGCACCCGTCGACGATCGAGGCGTGGTTGCCCGCGTCGGAGACGATCAGCGTGTCCCGCTCGCCGAGGGCGGTCAGCGCGGCGAGGTTGGCCGCGTACCCGGAGGAGAAGACGAGCGCCGCCTCGAACCCGCAGAACCGGGCGAGCGCGTCCTCCAGCTCGGTGTGGAGCGCGGTGGTGCCGGTGACCAGGCGTGATCCGGTGGATCCGGCGCCCCAGCGCAGCGCCGCGTCGGCGGCGCCCCGGGTGACCGCCGGGTGCCGGGTGAGCCCCAGGTAGTCGTTGCTCGCCAGGTCCAGAAGGTCCTGGTCGGCGGCGCGCGGCCGCAGCACCCGTACGAGACCGGCACGCTCGCGCCGCTCGGTCGCTCCGTCGATCCAGTCGAATGGCGCTCGAGGCATGGTGGAGATCCCTTTTGTAGGCAGCGGACAGACCCTATTCCTGGACGTGCGAGGTCAGGGTGTGGCAATACACACACCTTCCAGGAGCGCAGTTGTACGATCCCTCCTTGGCTGGGGCGGGGGTTTTGGGCAAGGATCGGCGCCATGGACCTGCTGAACACGCTGGTGGACAAGGGGCTGCGGCGCGAGCTGCCGAGCCGTGAAGAGGCGCTCGCCGTACTGGCGACCTCCGACGAGGAACTGCTCGACGTGGTGGCCGCGGCCGGCAAGGTGCGCCGTCAGTGGTTCGGGCGCCGGGTGAAGCTGAACTACCTGGTGAACCTGAAGTCCGGACTGTGCCCCGAGGACTGCTCGTACTGCTCGCAGCGGCTGGGCTCCAAGGCCGAGATCCTCAAGTACACCTGGCTGAAGCCGGACGAGGCGTCCAAGGCGGCCGCCGCCGGTGTCGCGGGCGGCGCCAAGCGGGTCTGCCTGGTCGCCAGCGGCCGCGGCCCGACCGACCGCGACGTGGACCGCGTCTCGCAGACCATCGAGGCGATCAAGGAGCAGAACGAGGGCGTCGAGGTGTGCGCCTGCCTCGGTCTGCTCTCGGACGGCCAGGCCGAGCGGCTGCGCGCGGCGGGCGCCGACGCGTACAACCACAACCTCAACACGTCCGAGGGGACGTACGGGGACATCACGACCACCCACACCTACGCCGACCGCGTCGACACCGTGCAGAAGGCGCACTCCGCCGGGCTCTCCGCCTGCTCCGGTCTGATCGCGGGCATGGGCGAGAGCGACGAGGACCTGGTCGACGTCGTCTTCTCGCTGCGCGAGCTCGACCCGGACTCGGTGCCGGTCAACTTCCTCATCCCGTTCGAGGGCACCCCGCTCGGCAAGGAGTGGAACCTCACCCCGCAGCGCTGTCTGCGCATCCTCGCGATGGTCCGGTTCGTCTGCCCGGACGTCGAGGTACGGCTCGCGGGCGGCCGCGAGGTGCATCTGCGCTCGATGCAGCCGCTCGCCCTCAACCTGGTCAACTCGATCTTCCTCGGCGACTACCTCACCAGTGAGGGCCAGGAGGGCAAGGCCGACCTGGAGATGATCGCGGACGCCGGCTTCGAGGTGGAGGGCGCGGGCACGACCACGCTGCCCGGGCACCGCGCCGACGCGATGGCCGCCGCGGGCTGCGGCTCGCACGCGCGGAGCGGCTGCGGCTCGCACGAGGGCGGCGCCTGCGGCCCGTGCGGTTCCGAGAACGCTCCGGCCGCCGCGGCCGAGGTCTCCGAGGCGCGTACGGACCTGGTGGCGGTGCGCCGCCGCGGCGCGGGCACGGACCTGGCCCCCAATGCCTGACCCGGTGCCCGGTTACGACGTCGCCGAGCTGCGGGCCCTGGACCGGCAGCACGTCTGGCACCCCTACGGCCCCATGCCGGGCCGCCAGGAGCCGCTGGTCGTGGAGTCCGCGTCCGGGGTCCGGCTGCGGCTCGCCGAGGAGGCGCACGGACAGCGCGAGCTGGTCGACGGCATGGCGTCCTGGTGGTCGGCGCTGCACGGCTACCGCCACCCGGTCCTGGACGAGGCCGTACGCGGCCAGCTGGACCGGATGAGCCATGTGATGTTCGGCGGACTCACCCACGAGCCCGCCGTGCGCCTCTGCACCAAGCTCGTCGAGATCACCCCCGAGCCGCTCCAGCACGTCTTCCTCAGCGACTCCGGCTCGGTGTCGGTCGAGGTCGCCATCAAGATGTGCCTGCAGTACTGGAAGTCGGTCGGGCAGCCGCGCAAGCAGCGCCTGCTGACCTGGCGCGGCGGCTACCACGGCGACACCTGGCAGCCGATGTCGGTGTGCGACCCGGACGGCGGCATGCACTCCCTGTGGTCCGGCCGGCTGCCGGAGCAGGTCTTCGCGGACGCGCCCCCCACGGGGTACGACGCGGAGCCGGACGAGGCCTACGTGCGCCATCTGCGGGAGCTGATCGGGCGCCACGCAGACGAGGTGGCGGCGGTGATCGTCGAGCCGGTGGTGCAGAACGCGGGCGGGATGCGGTTCCACTCCCCCGCCTATCTGCGGGTCCTGCGCGAGGCGTGCGACGAGCACGGCGTGCTGCTCGTGTTCGACGAGATCGCCACCGGCTTCGGCCGCACCGGCACGCTGTTCGCGTCCGAGCACGCCGCCGTGTCGCCCGATGTGCTGTGCGTGGGCAAGGCGATGACCGGCGGCTACCTCTCGATGGCCGCGACGCTGTGCACCACCCGGGTGGCCGAGGGCATCTCCTCGGGCGAGGTCCCGGTCCTGGCGCACGGCCCGACGTACATGGGCAACCCGCTGGCCGCGTCCGTCGCCTGCGCCTCGATCGACCTGCTGCTCTCCCAGGACTGGCAGGGCGAGATCAAGCGCCTGGAGACGGGGATGCGCGACGGTCTGGGCGAGCTCGCCGGGGCGCCCGGGGTGAAGGACGTCCGCGTCCTCGGCGCCATCGGCGTCGTCCAGCTCGACCACGAGGTGGACATGGCGGCGGCGACCCGGGCGGCGGTCCGCGAGGGCGTGTGGCTGCGCCCGTTCCGCGACCTGATCTACACGATGCCGCCCTATGTGACGAACGACGAGGACCTGGCGCGCATCTGCCGTGCCGTGGGCGCTGCGGCTCGGGAGGGCTGATGACGGTTCTGGTAGTGAGCGGTACGGGGACGGAGATCGGCAAGACCGTCGTCACGGCGGCCGTCGCCGCGCTGGCGCGCGCCGCCGGACAGACGGTCGCCGTCCTCAAGCCGGCCCAGACCGGGGTCGCCCCCGGCGAGCACGGCGACGTGGCGGAGGTGCTGCGTCTGGCGGGCGACGACATCACCGGCGCCGAACTGGCCCGCTTCCCCGAGCCGTTGGCCCCCAACACGGCCGCACGGCGGGCCGGGATGGCGGCCGTGCGCCCCGAGGAGGTCGCCGAGGCAGCCGAGAAACTGGCCGCCGAGCACGACCTGGTCCTCGTGGAGGGCGCGGGCGGGCTCCTGGTCCGCCTCGACGACGAGGGCGGCACGCTCGCGGACGTGGCCCGGCTGCTCGCCGCGCCCGTCCTGGTCGTCACCCCGGCCGGCCTCGGCACCCTGAACATGGCGGCGCTGACCGGCGAGGCGCTGCGGGCGCGGGGCCTTCAGTGCGCGGGCGTGGTCGTGGGCAGCTGGCCCGCCGAGCCGGACCTGGCGTCCCGCTGCAACCTGGCGGACCTGCCGGAGTCCTCCGGCTCACCGCTGGTCGGGCTGGTGCCGGAAGGCGCCGGGCAGCTCTCCGGCGCCGACTTCCGTGCGGCGGCGCCGGGCTGGCTCGGTCCGGAGCTCGGCGGCGGCTGGAGTCTGTGATGGCGGTCTTACGGGCACGGCTGCGCCAGATCGTCGTCGACTGCGCCGCGCCGGACCGCCTGGCGCGGTTCTGGGCGGCGCTGCTCGGCGGTGCCCCGGTGGTCCGCGACGCGGGCTGGGCGTACCTCGACGCACCCGGCACACCGCGGCTCGCCTTCCAGCGGGTGCCGGAGGCGAAGGCGGGCAAGAACCGGCTCCACCTCGACCTCGTGGTGGAGGACGTCACCCGTGCCCGGGCCGCCGCGGTGCGCCTCGGCGCGCGGTCGGTGGGCGCGACCGTGACGGACGCCCAGGGAGCGTTCCAGGTGATGCGCGACCCCGAGGGGAACGAGTTCTGCTTCGTGAGCACGTGACGGCGGCGCGGGCGGGCCGGGAAAGACCGAAGGACGGGGCGGCCTACGGGTGACGCGGGTCCGGGGCGGGGACAATCCCGGTGTCCGCCCCGCCCGTTCTCCGCCCGTCGTTGGAGGGTCCCCACATGGAGCAGCGTGCCAAGATCGCCCCGGACGCCGTGCGCCATCCCCTGTTCGCCCGCTTCTACGGCCGGTTCAGCGAGACGGCCGACCGCCGAGCGGGCCTCGCCGCACACCGCCGCGAGCTGCTGGCCGGGCTCTCCGGCCGGGTGATCGAGATCGGCGCGGGCAACGGCCTCAACTTCCCGCACTATCCGGGCGCCGTCTCCGAGGTGGTCGCCATCGAACCCGAGCGCGGGCTGCGCAGGCTGGCCGTCCGGGCGGCGCTGCGCGCGGACGTGCCGGTCGACGTGGTGCCGGGGGCGGCCGAGGCGCTGCCGGTCAAGAGCGAGGCGTTCGACGCGGCCGTGGTCTCGCTCGTCCTGTGTTCCGTACGCGATGTGCCGCGCTCGCTGGCCGAGATCCGCCGGGTCCTGCGGCCCGGCGGCGAGCTGCGGTTCTACGAGCACGTGCGGGCCGAGGGCCGGGCCCTCGCGGCCGTCCAGCGCGCGGCGGACCGGACGCTGTGGCCGCTGCTCCTCGGCGGGTGCCACACCTCGCGCGATCCGCTCGCGGCGATCGAGGCGGCGGGCTTCGAACTGGTCGCGTTCCGCCGGCTGCGCGTGCCCGAGAGGGGGCCGCGCCACCCGGCGTCGCCCCATGTGCTCGGCACGGCACGACGCCCGGATGCGGGCTGATCCCTTCCCGGCGGATCTCCTGCTTCCGCCGGATGGCCCGGGCCGGTCCGCGCCTCTACTCTCGTATGCCGTACGGGAGTCGGTCCAGCCATGACGCAACGACCCGGGAGGCGGCCTTGTCCACAGCTGCAGCGGCCACAGCGGCAACGGAAGGGGTCGCCGCGCGGGCCCGGGCGCTGACCAAGGCGTACGGCACGGGCGAGACGGCGGTCCTGGCGCTCGACTCGGTCGACGTGGACATCGCGCGCGGCCGGTTCACCGCGGTCATGGGCCCGTCGGGCTCGGGCAAGTCCACCCTGATGCACTGTCTGGCCGGGCTCGACTCGGTCTCGGCGGGCCAGGTGTGGCTCGGCGACACCGAGATCACCGGGCTCAAGGAGCGCGAGCTGACGCGGCTTCGGCGGGACCGGATCGGCTTTATGTTCCAGGCGTTCAATCTGCTGCCGACACTCACCGCCGCCGAGAACATCACGCTGCCGATGGACATCGCCGGGCGCAGACCCGGCCGGGAGTGGCTGGAACAGGTCATCGACACGCTCGGGCTGCGCGACCGGCTGCGGCACCGGCCCGCCCAGCTCTCCGGTGGCCAGCAGCAGCGGGTGGCGTGCGCGCGGGCGCTGGCGTCCCGCCCGGAGCTGATCTTCGCGGACGAGCCGACGGGCAACCTCGACTCGCGGGCCGGGGCCGAGGTGCTCACGTTCCTGCGGGAGGCCGTGGACCGGCTGGGGCAGACGGTGGTGATGGTCACCCACGACCCGGTCGCGGCGGGCCGGTCCGACCTGGTGCTGTTCCTGGCCGACGGGCGGATCGTCGACGAGATGCCCCGGCCGACGGCGGAGGCGGTCCTGGACCGGCTGCGGCTCTTCTCCGGCGGCCCGGGAACCGACGCCGCCACCCCGGACGGCACAGTCGAGGGCACCCCCGGCTTCGACCCGCTGCGCAAGGGCTGAGCGGCCGTGCTGAAGGCGACCCTCCGCAGCTTCCTCGCCCACAAGGGACGGCTGCTGCTGTCCGCGCTCGCGGTGATCCTCTCGGTGGCGTTCGTCGCCGGTTCGCTGATCTTCTCGGACACCGTGGCCCGTACCTTCGACCGGCTGTTCGCCTCGACCTCGGCGGACGTGACGGTCGGGCCCCTCGTCCTCGCTGCTCGGGCTCGGCGTGGTGCTCACGCTGATCGCGACCGTGGTGGCCGGGCCGCTCCTGGTCCGGCCGGTGATCCGCGTCCTTGGCGCCGCCTTCCCCCGGCTGTACGGCCCGGTGGGCCGGATGAGCCAGCGCAACGCGCTGCGCAACCCGCGCCGCACGGGCGCGACCGCGTCCGCCCTGATGGTGGGCATCGCCCTGGTCGCCGGACTCTCGGTGGCCAGCGCCTCCATGACCAAGTCGTTCGACCAGCAGATCGACAAGACCCTGGGCGCCGACTTCGTCGTACAGAACGGCAATTTTCAGCCGTTCCCGCAGGAGATCACCGACAAGGTGCGCGCGGTGAAGGGCACGGAGACCGTCGTCCGCCAGCGGTTCGCGCCCCTGCGGCTGACGCTCCCCGACGGGAAGACTCCCGAGACGACGGCGTCCGGCTACGACCCCCAGCTCGACGACGTCGCCCATGTCACCTATACGGCGGGCGGTTCGGCGGAGGCGCTCGCCCCCGGCAACCTCGCGATGGACCGCACCTACGCGCGCGACCACCGCGTCCGCCTCGGCGACACCCTGCCCGTCACCTTCGCCACCGGCGGCAAGGCGCGGCTGCGGGTGGCCGCCCTGACCGACATGGACACCTCGGGCGGCTTCGGCGTGGAGGGCGGGGTGTTCATGGGCCTGGCCACCGTGGAGCGCTATCTTCCGGGCGGCCAGGACGCGGCGGTGTACGTCAACGCGAGCGGCGGCACCAGTGCGGAGGGGCTGCGGGCCGCGCTGGAGAAGACCCTGGACCCGTATCCGCAGGTGCAGGTGAGGGACCAGGCGGACTACAAGAAGCTGATCCGCGACCAGATCGCGGTGATGCTCTACCTGGTGTACGCGCTGCTCGGCCTGGCGATCGTCATCGCGGTGCTCGGCGTGGTCAACACACTGGCGCTGTCGGTGGTGGAGCGCACCCGCGAGATCGGGCTGCTGCGCGCCATCGGGCTCTCGCGGGTCCAGCTGCGGCGCATGATCCGGCTGGAGTCGGTGGTGATCGCGGTGTTCGGGGCGCTCCTCGGACTCGTCCTCGGCATGGTGTGGGGCGTGGGCATCCAGCAGGTGCTCGCGCTCCAGGGCCTCAAGGCGTTCGCCGTGCCCTGGTCCACGGTGATCGCGGTCGCCGTGGGCGCGGCGGCCGTGGGCCTGCTGGCGGCGCTGCTCCCGGCGCTGCGCGCGTCGCGGATGAACGTGCTGGCGGCGATCGCGCACGAGTAGGGGGCGGGGGCCGGGACGTGGGGGCGGGTGGAGGCCGGACGCGGGGGCGGCTTGAGTGTGCGGGGTGACCGTGACCTGGGGTCCTCCCGGCCTCCGGAGTCTCCTCGAACCGCCATTTTGCCAGTGCTTTACCATGGGTGGACCTACCCACGACTGAAAGGTGTGAGCGTCCGCCCATGGGCGAGCCTCCCAGTACCCGTCCCCGTACCGGTACGCGACATCGCGCGATCCTCCTGACCCTGCCCGATCATGGGACGGAGGTGAACCGATGACCGAAGTGCTTCTGCTCGTGGTGGCCGTGCTGCTGTCGCTGGCCTGCGGGGCCTTCGTGGCGGCCGAATTCTCCCTCACCACCGTGGAGCGCGGCGAGCTGGAGCGGGCCGTCGAGAGCGGCGAGCGCGGCGCGAGCAGCGCCCTCAAGGCCGTCCGCAGCCTCACCTTCCAGCTCTCCGGCGCGCAGCTCGGCATCACCGTCACCAACCTGGTGATCGGCATGCTCGCCGAGCCCTCGATCGCCAAGCTGATCAGCGGCCCGCTCGGCTCCATGGGGCTGTCCGACGCCGTTTCCCACTCGGCGGCGCTGGTCCTCGGCACCGCCCTGTCGACCGTATTCCTGATGGTCGTCGGCGAGCTCGTCCCCAAGAACTGGGCCATCTCCTCGCCGCTTGCGGTGGCGAAGGTCGTCGCCACGCCGCAGCGCGTCTTCAGCGCGGCCTTCCGCCCCTTCATCAGCCACCTCAACAACACCGCCAACCACATGGTGCGCCGTCTGGGCCTGGAGCCCGCCGAGGAGCTGGCCTCCGCCCGCACCCCGCAGGAGCTGGTCGCACTCGCCCGCCACTCCGCCAAGGCGGGCGCCCTCGAAGCGGACACCGCCGAGCTCTTCGTCCGTACGCTCAACCTGGCGGAGCTCGACGCCGAGAACGTGATGACGCCCCGGGTGCAGGTCACCGCACTGGAGGTGCACGCCACCGCCGAGGACGTCGCGAACGCCACGCGCGCGACGGGCCTGTCCCGCTTCCCCGTCTACCGGGGCAGCCTCGACACCGTCGTGGGCATCGCCCACATCAAGGACGTCCTCGCCATCCCCGCCGAGCAGCGCCCCCGCCACCCGGTCGCCGAGCTGCTGCGCGAGCCGCTGCTCGTACCGGAGACGCTGACCGTGGACCGGCTGCTCGACCAGCTGTACGGGCGGCGGACGATGGCGGTGGTCATCGACGAGTACGGCGGTACGGCCGGGGTCGTCACCCTGGAGGACATCGTCGAGGAGGTCGTCGGCGAGGTGCGGGACGAGCACGACCCGCACGAGACGTCCGACCTGGCCCGGGCCGGCGAGGACGCCGACGGGCGCGCCCTCTACTCGGCCGACGGCGCCGCCCGCACCGACCAGCTGGAGGCCATCGGGCTGCGCGTCCCGGAGGGCCCGTACGAGACGCTGGCGGGCCTGATCGCCACCGGGGTCGGCCGGATCCCGGCCCTCGGCGACAGCGTGGAGCTGGGCGGCTGGCGGCTCGACGTCGTCGACGCGTCCGGCCGCCGCGCCGCGCGCGTCCTGCTGCACGCGCCGCTGCCCGGCGACGGGGACGGCGAGGATGAGCAGGACGGCTCCCGCCGCCGTAGGGAGCACCGGGGCGCGGGTCGCCGCGGGCATGACGGACACACGAAGCACGGTAGGCACGGGGGTGCTCGGCGTGGGAGGGGTGCGCGGCGCGACGGCCGCGCGGATAGTGACGGCCGTGACGATGCCGGTGACCGCGAGGGTCCCGAGGGTTCTGCGGGTCCTGCGGGTCCTGCGGGTCCTGCGGGTCCTGCGGGTCCCGGCGACGAGGGGGCCGGCCGATGACCGTCATCCAGTTGCTGATCGGTCTGGCGACGCTGGTCGTCAACGCCTTCTTCGTCGGCGCCGAGTTCGCGCTGATCTCGGTACGCCGCAGCCAGGTCGAACCACTCGCCGAGCAGGGCAACCGCCGTGCGCGCAGCGTGATCTGGGGTCTGGAGCACGTCTCCGCGCTGATGGCGGCGGCGCAGCTGGGCATCACGCTGTGCACCCTGGTGCTCGGTGTGGTCGCCGAGCCCGCCATCGAGCATCTCCTGGAGCCGGTGTTCCACCTGGTCGGGATGCCCGACGGTGCGGCGCGCCCGGTCTCCTTCTTCATCGCGCTGGGCCTCGCCACCTATCTCCACATGCTGCTCGGCGAGATGGTGCCGAAGAACATCGCGCTGGCCGAGCCGGCCAGGACCGCGCTGCTGCTCGGTCCGCCGCTGGTGACGCTCGCCCGGGCGCTGCGCCCGGTGATCTTCGCGATCAACGCCTTCGCCAACGCCCTGCTCAAGCTGTTGCGGGTGGAGACCAAGAACGAGGTCGCGGCGACGTTCTCCGACGCCGAGCTGGCCCGGATGGTCCGGGACGCGGGCGACGCCGGGCTGCTCGACGACCGGGCCGCCGAGCGGCTGCACGACGCCCTGGAGCTGGGGCGCCGACCCGTCCGGGACGTGGTCGTCCCGCTGGAGAAGGTCGTGCACACCCCGGTCGGCACGACACCGGAGGAACTGGAGCGGCTCGCCGCCCTGTCGGGCTTCTCCCGCTTCCCGGTCGTGGACGCGGGCAACCGCATCCTCGGCTATCTGCACGTCAAGGACGCGCTCGACGCGACCCCGCGCGACGTGCCGTTCCCGGTGACGGCCCTGTGGCCGATCGCCCGGGTCCGGACGTCGGCGCCGCTCGACGACGTACTGACCGCCATGCGCCGCAGCCGTACGCACCTCGCGGCGGTGCTCGACGAGGACGGACGGCTGTCGGGCCTGGTCACCATGGAGGACGTCCTGCGCGAGCTGGTCGGCAGACCGGACACGGCGTAGGACGGACGCGCCCGGGGGCGGCGGGGCGCCGCCTATGCAACGGGCTTGGCGGCACTTTCGGTTCCCGGTGCCTTCGCCGGCTCGGCGGGGGCGTCGGGTGCCGTGGTCTCGGTGAGGCCCGGGCCCGGCCGCCCCAGGCCCGACGAGCCGATGGCCATCAGCACGGAGAGCAGCGTCGCCAGGCCCGCGGTGGCGAGCGCCGCCTTCCAGTCCACGTCGAACAGGTTGGTCGCCCCGGCCGTCAGGACCGCCGCGAGCGACTGGGCGAACGTCCGGATGGCCCGCTCGGCAGTGGCCTTCCAGAAGGCTTTGGTGAACATGGAACGCTCGCTCTCTCGTACGTGGTCAGTGCGCGGTCAAGTGGTGCGGACGCAAAGGGGGTTGAGGGTACGGGATGTGACGTGGGCGGAGTTCAGGCAAGCGGAGTCGAGGTGTTCCTGGCATACCGCGTAACGCCCCACGCCGACAGGGCCCGCACGGTGGGGATCGGCTGAGTTCGCCCAGGGCGTGTCATGAGCCGCGGTCGACGCCGCCGACGGGCACGAGCTGCCGGGTACGGACGGCGGGTCAGAGCGCTGTCGCGGCCAGCCACATGTCGAGCGCCGCGCGCTCGCCCGTGACCGTGAACTCCTCGCCTCCGGGCCCCCTCCGCCCGTACACGCGCAGCAGCAGTTCGCCCGCCCCACCCTCGACAGTGACGGTGGCGTCGCCCCCAGAGACGTCGGACCCGCTCGCGCCGCGTGCGTCCTCGCAGGTGTCCAACGCGGTGACCAGCCCCGCCGGCGCCTCCGCCAGCACCTCCGTCAGCGCCTGTTCGAGCGCCTCGCTCATCCGCTTCCCCCTTGCCGTCTCCACCCGACCGCGTGACACTACCGCGCGGTACGATCACTCCGCCATGGAGATGAATGCCAGCTACACAAGCTTTGTCGCAGTCGGCGATTCCTTTACCGAGGGCATGTCCGACCTCCTGCCCGACGGCTCCTACCGCGGCTGGGCGGATCTGCTCGCGGCCCGGCTCGCCGCCCGGACGCCCGGCTTCCGTTACGCCAATCTCGCCGTACGCGGAAAGCTCATCGGCCAGATCGTCGACGAGCAGGTCGAGCCCGCAGCCGCCATGCGGGCGGACGTGGTGACCCTGGTGGGCGGCCTCAACGACGCCCTGCGGCCCAAGTGCGACATGGACAGGGCGCGCGGGCTCCTCACCGAGGCCGTCGAGAAGCTGGCGCCGTCCTGCGGCCGGCTCGTCCTGATGCGCAGTCCCGGCCGCAACGGCCCCGTGATGGAACGCTTCCGCCCCCGTATGGAAGAGCTCTTTTCACACATCGAAGACCTCGCCGCCAAGCACGACGCGCTCGTCGTCGACCTGTACGGCGCCGCCGTGCTCGCCGATCCGCGCCTGTGGGACGTCGACCGCCTCCATCTGACCGGCGAGGGCCACCGCCGGGTGGCCGAGGCGGTCTGGCAGAAGCTCGGGCTCCCGGCCGAGGACGACTGGCTCGCCCCGCTGCCGCGCGGGCCGCAGCCGCGCTGGGCGACGCGCCGCGTGGCCGACGCGCGGTTCGCCCGGCAGCACCTCGCCCCGTGGATCGGCCGCCGCCTCACCGGCAGGTCCTCGGGCGACGGCCGCCCGGCGAAGCGCCCGGAGCTCCTGCCGTACGACACGACCCCACGGGCGGATGAGGAGCCGGGGACGGCGTCCGGCGACGTGACCGCGCTCTCGTAGCAAGCCACAAACCGGGCCGGGGCGCTGGCCTGCAGAAATCGCCAGTAGAATCTGGTCACGTGACTGCTGTGTCTGCGAAGCCTCGCATCCCCAATGTCCTGGCCGGCCGCTACGCCTCCACGGAGCTGGCCGTCCTCTGGTCCCCCGAGCAGAAGGTGAAGCTGGAGCGTCAGCTCTGGCTCGCCGTGCTGCGCGCGCAGAAGGACCTCGGGATCGAGGTGCCGGACGCCGCCCTCGCCGACTACGAGCGCGTACTCGACCAGGTCGACCTCGCGTCGATCGCCGAGCGGGAGAAGGTCACCCGCCACGACGTGAAGGCCCGGATCGAGGAGTTCAACGCCCTCGCCGGACACGAGCAGGTCCACAAGGGCATGACCTCCCGCGACCTGACCGAGAACGTCGAGCAGCTCCAGATCCGGCTCTCCCTGGAGCTGATGCGCGACCGGACCGTGGCGGTCCTGGCCCGGCTCGGCAAGCTCTCCGGCGAGTACGCGGAGCTGGTCATGGCGGGCCGCTCGCACAACGTCGCGGCGCAGGCCACCACCCTGGGCAAGCGCTTCGCCACCGCCGCCGACGAGCTGCTCGTCGCCTACGGCCGCCTGGAGGAGCTGCTCGCGCGCTACCCGCTGCGCGGCATCAAGGGCCCGGTCGGCACCGCCCAGGACATGCTCGACCTGCTCGGCGGCGACGCCGCGAAGCTCGCCGAGCTCGAACAGCGCATCGCCGGCCACCTCGGCTTCGCCCACGCCTTCACCTCCGTCGGTCAGGTCTACCCGCGATCGCTCGACTACGACGTCGTGACCGCCCTGGTACAGCTCGCCGCCGCGCCCTCCTCGGTCGCCAAGACGATCCGGCTGATGGCCGGACACGAGCTGGTCACCGAGGGCTTCAAGCCCGGCCAGGTCGGCTCGTCCGCGATGCCGCACAAGATGAACACCCGCTCCTGCGAGCGCGTCAACGGCCTGATGGTCATCCTGCGCGGCTACGCCTCGATGACCGGCGAGCTCGCCGGCGACCAGTGGAACGAGGGCGACGTCTCCTGCTCGGTCGTCCGCCGCATCGCGCTGCCCGACGCGTTCTTCGCCTTCGACGGCCTGCTCGAGACCTTCCTCACCGTGCTCGACGAGTTCGGCGCCTTCCCCGCCGTCGTGGCCCGCGAGCTGGACCGCTACCTTCCCTTCCTCGCCACCACCAAGGTGCTGATGGCGGCCGTACGTGCCGGGGTCGGCCGTGAGGCCGCGCACGAGGTCATCAAGGAGCACGCCGTCGCGTCCGCGCTGGCCATGCGCGAGCAGGGCGCCGAACGCAATGAACTCCTCGACAAGCTGGCCGCCGACGACCGCATGCCGCTCGACCGCGCCCAGCTCGACGCCCTGATGGCCGACAAGCTGTCCTTCACCGGCGCCGCGGGCGACCAGGTCGCCGTTCTGGTCTCCCGTATCGAGGAGATCGTCAAGCAGCACCCGGCCGCCGCCGCGTACACCCCCGGCTCGATCCTCTGACCCGGACCCGGGCCACCGAAGGCGTAAACGGCACCGACGGGACCACTCGATGACTCCCGAAGAGCTCCAGGCCGCCCGCGACAACGTCATCCCCGACGTGGCCGCGGGCGGCCTGTCCGTGCTCTTCTGCGGCATCAACCCGAGCCTGATGTCCGGCGCGACGGGCCAGCACTTCGCCCGCCCGGGCAACCGCTTCTGGCCGGTCCTGCACCTCTCGGGCTTCACCCCGCGCCAGCTGAAGCCCTGGGAGCAGAACGAGTTGCTCACCTACGGCCTCGGCATCACCAACGTCGTCGCCCGGGCCACCGCCCGAGCCGACGAGCTGAGCCCCGAGGAGTTCCGCGAGGGCGGCCGCATCCTCACCGCCAAGGTCGAACAACTCCGCCCGCGCTACCTCGCCGTCGTCGGCGTCACCGCCTACCGCACCGCCTTCGACGACCGCAAGGCCCGGATAGGCCCCCAGACCCGCACCATCGGCGAGACCCGCGTCTGGGCCCTCCCCAACCCCAGCGGTCTGAACGCCCACTGGACGGCACAGACGATGGCCGAGGAGTACGGCCGACTCCGAGCGGCGGCGGAGGCCGACACAGTCACCCCCACCGCCTGACCACCGACAGCCCGGCGGCCGGCAGCCCGGAGCCGACAGCCCGGAGTATCGGCACCTCGCCCCCGGTCCAGAGCGTGCGCCCCCAGATCCTGGCCCAGCGCTCGTGGCCCGCCTGGAGCACCACGGGGTCGGGCACGGCATCACGCGAGTCCAGCGCGACCCCGCACACCCGGCAGAGCTCGTACACCTCCCGGCCGTTGAACCACCGCACCACCCCGTTGTCCCCTACACACGCCCGGCACGCCGGAGCTTCCCCAGGGACGAGGACGGAGCCCAGGACACGCTTCACCACAACCGGCAGGGGCTCAGTGGGATGGAACCCGGGGTCGGGACAGTGGACAAGACTCCCCCCGCTCCCCCGTCCGGCGTCCCGCCAACTCCCGTCCGCCCGAGTGTTCCGCCGCCCGGACGCCTTCTCCCCCCGACGCCGCGCCATGTACGCCGCCTCGTCCTCCAGCCACAGCACCCGGGCCGTCTGCAACTCCTCGACCGCCCGCACCAGCGCACCCGGATCGGACTCCAGCCGCGCGGGCACCCCCGCACTCCGGCACAGATGGTGGTAGGTCGCCCGGAACCCGTACGGCGCGAACATCACCACACACGTTCGCAGGCTCGCGTGCCGCGCACGCGCCGACAGCCCCGTGTCATGCACCCGTTGGCGATGTGTCGCAAAACCGCTCATCCGGCGAGATTACGTTCCCGCCCGATCGAGCCGCATCCGACTTACGTGGCACGACCACCCAGCCGCCGCCCCACACCGCCGTGCCCCCGAGCACCGCTCCGCCCCACCCCCTCCCTCACCCCGCTGCTTGCGGCCCCCGCCTCCGCAGACGGATGTCCGTGTCCATGGCATAGCTCTGCGTCCAGGTGCGGCCCGCGTCCGACTTCCAGGTGACGTGCGCCGTCGAGATGGCGCCCTCCACCTTGACGCGGTCCACGGTCATCGACCGGTCGCCGTCCCGTACGTCACCCCGCCGCAGGTCCTGCGCCTTGACCGACACGGGCTCGCTCGGTGCCAGGTTCTCCGCTTCGTCCGCCGCCCGCACCAGCGCCGCCGCCAGCTCCCGGGCCTGCGCCGGGGTGAACTCGCCGACCGACGCCTCACCACCGCCCGCGTAGCCGGTCATCTGCACCACGCCGTCCGCCACGACGGACACTTCCGTCGTCCCGCCGCCCAGATCCGCCACTGCGTACGTCATCACGATCTCCTCACCCGCCGGCAAGAGACGGCGACGCCCCAGGACGTTACGCCACGTCGGCCCGCCGGCCCGTCACCCGGCGGCCCCGCCCTCGCCTCCTACGGGTTCACGGCGGATCGACCTCCGTCACCACTGCCATCAGCTGGAACTCCAGCTCCGTGTCCCACTGCGAGACCCCGACGGCGACCCAGTGGCGGTCCGCCCGCCAGAGGTGGAGGTACGGGACGCTGTTGCTCAGCTCGCCCCACGGCTCGGCTATCTGCTCTCCTTCCATGCCCCGGGTCAGCAGGCTCCAGAGGCTGAACATCTGCGCCGCGCCCCACCGCTCGCTCAGCAACTCGGCCAGGGCCTCGCACTCCGCTTCGTACTGCTCTTCCACTTCGACGCGTCTGCTGCCGTCGTCGTCCCAGAAGTCCTCACTGGTGCTGAGCTCCACCAGGTGATAGCCGGGTCCGCTGGTGATCGCCCCCGACCTGCCGCGCTCCGCGGGGAAGTCGCGGACGCGAAGCAGGTCGATCACTTCGAGATGCCGTGCGGTGGTCATGCGGTCAGTAAACCCGCCGCCACTGACAATTGGCCTCTCAGGCGTCCCGCCGCCGCAGCGCCCACCAGCCCGCCGCCATGGCCAGCCCGCTCCACGCCACGAGCACCGCCATACCGCTCCAGGCCCCCAACGGCCCTTCCGGGTGGAGCAGCAGGATCTGCTGGCCGGCCCGGTCCGGCAGGAAGTCCGCGGCACCGCCGCCCTGCGATACGTCCCCGACCACGAAGGGCAGGATCAGGAACAGCGGTACGAGCATGCTCATTGCACCGGTGACACTCCGCAGCAGGGCCGCGAGGCCCGCAGCCAGCAGGCTGAGCAAGGCCAGGTAGAGGGCGCAGCCGACCACCGCCTGAAGTGCTCCAGGATCACCGATGCCTATGCCGAATCCCTTGTCCATGAGCGCCTGGCCGGACAGGAACGAGATCAGGCTGGTGACGAGGCCGACGGCGAAGACGAGACCGCCTATCACGGCCAGCTTCGCCCCGTAGAACAGCCCCCGGTTGGGCACGGCGCCGAGCGAGACGCGTATCCCCCCGTTCTTGTACTCCGCGGCCATCGCTATCGCCCCGAAGGTGAGTGCCGCCATCTGCCCGAAGTTCAGGCCGTAGTACGAGAACAGGATGGGGTCGAAGTCGGTGCTGTCCGGCTCCGGGCGTCCCAGCGTGGCGCAGACGAGGATGGTCAGTCCGGCTGTCGCCAGGAACACCGATATCAGCGAGCCGACGAGGGACCGGAGCGAACGGACCTTGATCCACTCGGCGTGGAGAACTGCGGGGAACGACACGGCTCATACCTCCTGGTCGGTGGTCGAACGGACAGAGCGGTCAGAATGGGTTGACTGGCGGGAAGGGGCGGGAGGGTTGGGGCTGTCGGTGCTGCCCGACGAAACGGACACGAACTCCGCCTCGTCTGCCGTGAGGTCGAGATAGGCCTGCTCCAGCGTTGCCTCCTCCGTCGCGAGTTCAAGGATCGGGATGCCTTCCGCCGCGGCGATCGGGCCCACGTCCTCGACCCGTGCGCCCTCGACGATCCAGCGGCCGTCCTCACCCTGGACAGGTGCGAAGCCGCGTGACGTCAGGAGGGTGTGCAGGCGGCTGCCTTCGGTGGTCCGCAGACGCACTCGCGGCTGAATGCGCGAGTCGATGAAGTCCTGCATGGGCGTGTCGGCCAGTAGCCGTCCTCGGCCGAGGACCACCAGGTGGTCGGCGAACGAAGCGGTCTCGTTCATCAGATGGCTGGAGACCAGGACGGCTCGGCCTTCTCGTGCCAGACCGCGCATCAACTCCCTTATCCAGATGATCCCTTCCGGGTCGAGGCCGTTGGAGGGCTCGTCGAGGATCAGCACCTCGGGATCGCCGAGCAGGGCCGCGGCGATCCCGAGCCGCTGGCGCATACCGAGGGAGAAGGTCTTGATGCGTCGGTTCGCGACACGGGCGATCCCCGCCTCCTCCAGCACCTCGGCCACGCGTCGGGCCGGTATTCGGTTGCTGGCAGCCAGGGCCCGCAGATGGTTCCGTGCGGTGCGCGAGCCGTGCGCGGCCTGGGCGTCGAGCAGTGCGCCGACGTGGCGCAGCGGCTCGTCGTATTCCGCGTACGGGCGCCCGCCGATGGTGGCGGTGCCCGACGTCGGCCGGTCCAGGCCCAGAACGAGCCGCATGGTGGTGGACTTGCCGGCGCCGTTGGGGCCGAGGAATCCGGTGACCTGGCCGGGCCGCACGCTGAATGTAAGGCGGTCCACGGCACGGGTGGTTCCGTACTCCTTGGTGAGCTGTTGGACGTCGATGCTGGTCATGTCTCAACATTCGCCGTCGTGGCAGGTCCCGGGCCTCCCCCGTGCGTGGGGATCATCTCCCCCGCGCGGGGGAGACGCGCTGATCCGGTCGCTGGCACGATGACGACATGTTCCGCTTTCTCCGCCCGCTGGGCCGCTCTGTGACGTACACGCGATGGCTGCATCTGTCGATGCCCGTAGCGGTGTACGGCATTTGGCTGTTCATTGATATGGAAAAGCCTTATGTCCCGTTTCTCGCCCTGCTGTTGATAGGGCTGATACCGGCCGTGCGCCTGGCCGAGGGGATGCAGGTCCAGTTGCTCGTCGTGCCCAAGGAGCGGGGGCGGCACGACGCGACCGTCTCCGCGGCCCCGTCGGCCAGTTGGGGTGAGCGCTGGCGGACAGTCATATGGCTGGAGATCCGGCTGGCGCTCGCTCTGGTGACCATGGTGATATCGGTATGGCTCCCCATAACCGCCTACGAACTGGTCACCGCCCCCATGGGCCACGGGGCGAGCGAGGTCCCCGTCCTGCGCGACGCGGCACCGCACTGGTGGTGGTGGCTGCTGGCTCCGCTGCCCGTTCTGCTCATGCTCGGCTGTGTGGCGGGCGTCGGAGAGCTGGACGCCGCCATCGCCCGGCGGCTGCTCGGCCCGTCGAAAGAGGAGCGGCTGACCGCGCTGGAGGAGCGGACCGAGCGGCTGCTCGAACGCAATCGGATCGCCCGCGAGATCCATGACTCGATCGGACACGCGCTGACCGTCGCCGTGGTGCAGGCCGGCGCTGCCCGGGCGGCGGGCGACCCGGCGTTCACCGCCCGGGCGTTGGCCGCGATCGAGGAGACGGGCCGGGCGGCGCTGGACGACCTGGAGCGCGTGCTGCTCGTGCTGCGCGAGAGCGGGGGGCCGGTGGGGCAGCGGCCGACACTCGACGAGGCCGACCGGCTGCTCGAATCGGCGCGGGCATCGGGGGCGAAAGTGGAGTCCGAGCTCAGCGGCCCGCTGGCCTTGGTGCCGGGTCCGGTCTCCCGGGAGGGGTACCGGATCCTTCAGGAGGCACTGACCAATGTGCTGCGGCACTCGGGACCGGTGCCCGTGCGGGTGCGGATAGCTGTGCTGGGAGAGCGATTGGAGCTCGATGTGACGAATCCGCTGGCGGGTTCGATGCCCAAGGTGCAGGGCGGCAGCGGTCTGCGCGGCATACGCGAACGGGCGGCGCTGCTGGGCGGCGAGGCCCGGTCGGGTCCGCAGGAGGGGGAATGGAGGGTGCGCGTCCGGCTGCCGCTGGACGGCCTACGCTGACCGGATGCCGGTTACCGTTCTTCTCGTCGACGACGAACCCCTGGTCCGTGCGGGTCTGCGTGCCGTACTGGAGGCCCAGCCCGACATCGAGGTGGTGGGTGAAGCCGCCGATGGCGCCGCCGTCATCCCGCTGGTGCGCCAGCTGCGCCCCGATGTGGTGGCGATGGACGTCCGGATGCCGTTGCTCGATGGGATAGAGGCCACTCGGGCGGTGCTGCGCACGGTGCAGGATCCGCCGAAGATCCTGGTGGTCACGACGTTCGAGAACGACGAGTACGTGTACGAGGCACTGCGGGCCGGTGCCGATGGGTTTCTGCTGAAGCGGGCCCGGCCCGCCGAGATCGTGCACGCGGTGCGGCTCGTCGCGGAGGGCGAATCGCTGCTGTTCCCGGCGGCGGTCCGTTCGCTCGCGGCCGAGTACGGCAACCGGGACGCACGGGCGGCGCTGGACAAGGCAGCGCTCACCGAGCGTGAGGCGGCCGTTCTGCGGCTGATGGCGCGCGGGCTCTCCAACGCGGAGATCGCCGCCCGGCTGATCGTCGGCACCGAGACGGTGAAGACCCATGTCAGCGCCGTCCTGGCCAAGTTGGGCGCCCGGGACCGGACCCAGGCGGTGATCGCGGCGTACGAGTCGGGATTCGTGGCCCCGAGCTGATGCGTCTCCGTGACCATCCGCCACTCGCCGTATACCTGACCAGCGAGTACGATCCGGCAGACACGCGTACGAGCTGGGAGGACACACGTTGGGGCGGCTGACCGGCGGGGATCCCTCTCTGCTGCGGCGGATCAATTCCGCGGTGGTTCTCCATGCACTGCGTGGGGCGGAATCCCCCACTCTGACTGATCTGACCCGGATCACCGGTCTGTCGAGGCCGACGGTCGAGGGTGTGGTCGAGGGGCTCATGGAGGGCGGACTCGTTGTCGAGTCGGCTCCCGAGGAGGGTGAGGCGCGCCGTCAGGGACGGCCCGCACGCCGGTTCAGGTTCCGGGCCGAGGCGGGCCATCTGCTGGGCATCGAGATCGGCCCGCACCGGGTGGCGGCGCTGTTGTCCGGGCTCGACGGGCGGATCGTGGGCGCCGGGGCGCGCGAGGTGTCCGAGACGGCCTCCGCCGATGAGCGTCTGGAGCGGGTTCGGGTGACGGTGGCCGATCTGCTGCGGCGGGCCGGGGTGGCGCGCAGTTCGCTCCGCGCAGTCGGTGTCGGCAGCCCCGGCATAGTGGAGGCCGACGGCACCGTGCGGCTCGGGACGGCGCTGCCCGAATGGACCGGGCTGGCCCTGGGCGAGCGGCTGCGGCGGTCGTTCCGCTGCCCGGTGCTGGTCGAGAACGACGCCAACGCGGCGGCCGTGGCCGAGCACTGGAAGGGCGCGGCGACCGACTCCGACGACATCGTCTTCGTACTGGCCGGGCTGAGCCCGGGAGCCGGGTCGCTGATAGGCGGGCGGCTGCACAGGGGGTTCGGCGGCGCGGCAGGCGAGATCGGGGCGCTGCATCTGCTGGGCCGTGACGTGACGCCGGAGAAGCTGCTGTCGACTACCGGGGAGCCGCTGCACCCGCTGGACGAGCAGGCGGTCGCCGATGTGTTCGCGCTGGCCAAGCGGGGCGACAGCGGTGCGCAGGAGGCGGTCGAGCGGTTCATCCAACGGCTGGTCCACGATGTGGCGGCTCTGGTGCTCGCGCTCGACCCGGAGCTGGTGGTCGTCGGCGGCTGGGCGGCGGGGATCGACGGTGTGCTCGACCCCCTGCGCCAGGAGCTGGCGCGGTACTGCCTGCGGCCACCGCGCGTGACCCTCTCCCTGCTCGGGGAGGCGGTGGTGGCGACCGGTGCGCTCCGCCTTGCGCTCGACCATGTCGAGGAGCAGCTGTTCGCGGTCGAGGGCACGGTGACGGCCCGCCGCTGAGCGGGTGGACGGGCGGGGGCTGACTGCTACGGCGGGAGAGCACGACAGGGCTGGGTCCCGCAATCCCGGGCGACAAGGCAGAGCCACGCCCCAACCCCAACCCCAGCCCCCGGCCTCGAAATCGAGAGTCGACCGGCGTCGACGCCAGCCCGGCCACCCCCAGCCCCCAGCCCCCAGCCCCCACGCGAACGGCCCGCCACTCGTAGAGCGGCGGGCCGTATCAAAAATCGGGGCGCGCGGGGTCAGGAGGCCTGGCGGTCAGGAGGCCTGGCGGTGGCCGTCGTGGCTGATCTGGAGGTCGCCCGAGTCGCCGAAGGTGAGGCGGCAGGTGTCGGCGCGGTAGGTCGCCACCGAGACGGCGACGGTCCGGCCGAGGGAGAAGTAGCGCGTGGTCACGACGAGGACGGGCGCGCCCGGCAGCCGGTCGAGCTCCTTCGCGTCGTCGGCGCGGGCCGAGCCGAGCTCGACCGCGCGGTCCTGGCCCTCCAGGTCGAGGCGCTGGAGCTCGCGCAGCACGCTGCGCGCGCGGGCCGGTCCGGACGGCGCGTCGATCGCGGTGAGGTCCGGCACGGAGGACGCCGGTACGTAGAGCAGCTCCGCGGCGACGGGCTGGCCGTGCGTGGTGCGGATCCGGCGGACGGTGTGCACCTCTTCGAGCGGCTCGGTGTCGAAGAGCCGGGCCACCGCGAGCGGCGGGGTGCCGACGGCGCAGTCGGCGGCCTGCCAGGCGTCACCGGCGGTGCCGGGCCAGTCGTGCTTTTCGGCGCCGACGGAGACACCCACGCGCGGCGGGGCGACGGTCGTGCCGACGCCGCGGCGGCGCTGCAGCCTGCCTTCGAGTTCGAGCTGCTCCAGAGCCTGGCGGAGCGTGGCGCGCGCGACGCCGAAACGGGCGGCCAGTTCACGCTCGTTGGGCAGGATCTCTCCCACCGCGAAGTCCGAGTCGAGCGCCTCGCTCAGCACGGTCTTGAGGTGCCAGTACTTCGGCTCCGGCGCCGTTTCCAGCTGCGTGGTCCCCACCCTGTCCTCCGCAATCGCCGTGCCCCGGCGGCTTTTCTGCGCCCTTGTTTATTAAAGGTTCTTGCACTAACTCTGCGACCATAGGGCGGCACACCCCCTTGGTCAAGACCAATCCTCGTTCCATTACGGAACGAATCCGACCCCTGGCCCAGAGCGTTCACACGACGTTCGCGGTCCCGTGAGCAGGGCGCACCAAAGCACTCCGTGCCCGGATCCGGGCACGGAGTCGTGACTGCTGGGGCGAGTGGGATTAACAGGGCGACTGGTCCACGTACTCCTCGCAGACGAGTGCGGTCAGTTTGTCCGGGTTCCGTACGACGTAGATGCAGTGGATGCGGCCGTCGAGAACGTCGAGCTGCAGGACGCTGTCCGGCTTGCCGTCGCAGAGGACGAGTACCGCCGGGCCGCCGTTGATCTCCGCGATGCGGAAGTCGCCCTCGGGCCCGCCCTCGTGCGACACCGCGTACAGGAAGCGTCCGACCTTGTCGGCGGACTCGATGATCCGCGTCGGGGCCTTGGACTTGCCGCCGCTGTCGCCGATGAAACGGACGTCAGGGGCGAGCAGGGAGAGCATGGAGTCCAGATCGCCGCCGCCCGCGGCGGCCATGAACCGCTCGGTGAGGTCGCGGCGGTGGGCGGGGTCGACGTCGTAGCGCGGCTTGCGCTCGTCGACATGGCGCCGGGCGCGCCCCGCGAGCTGGCGCACGGCGGGCTCCGAGCGGTCCAGGGTGGCCGCGATCTCCGCGAAGGGGAAGCCGAACGCCTCACGCAGGACGAACACCGCCCGCTCCAGCGGCGACAGCGATTCGAGGACGACCAGGACGGCGAGCGAGACGGAATCGGCCAGCATGGCCTGTTCGACCGTATCCGGTACGACGGGTCCGAAATCGGTGGCGACCAGCTCGGGCAGCCAGGGTCCGACGTACGCCTCGCAGCGCGCCTGGATCTGCCTTAGTCGGTCGATGGCGAGCCGGGTGGTGATCCGTACGAGGAATGCCCGCGGGTCGCGCACGCCGTCGCGGTCCTGCGCCGACCAGCGCAGCCATGCCTCCTGCACCACGTCCTCGGCGTCGGACACGCGGCCCAGCATGCGGTAGGCCACGCCCGTGAGGACGGACCTGTGGACTTCGAAGATCTCGGCGGCAGTGGCGGCAGTCACCGCTCCATCCCAGCCGACCGGCAACCGGCTGTCCAGAAGGAGAACCCGCACTGTTCGATTCTTCGCCCCTTGCGCGGTGTCCGAGACGCGCCTCTTGAACTCCAAGCTACCGAAGGGTAGTTGTTGCTGACAGGGTGTCTACCGCCGCCCGCGCGGCGCCGTCCGTCCACGACCGGGAGCAGCAGCATGGCCGAAGAGGTCTCCTTCACGATCGGCTCCCCCCGGGGCAGCCGCACCGTCACCGTCTCCTACCGGCGGGCCGGTTCCGGCGATCCGCTGCTCCTGCTGCACGGTATCGGCCACCACCGCCAGGCATGGGACCCGGTGTTCCACGTCTTGGCCGCCGAGCGCGACGTCATAGCCGTTGACCTGCCCGGCTTCGGCGAATCCCCAGCGCTGCCCGAGGGCGTCTCGTACGGCCTGCGGACGGTCGTGCCGACGCTGGGCGCGCTCTGTGAGGAGCTGGGCATCGAGCGGCCGCACGTGGCGGGCAACTCCCTGGGCGGGCTGCTGGCCCTGGAGCTGGGGCGCGAGAAGCTCGTACGGTCGGTGACGGCCCTCTCCCCCGCCGGGTTCTGGACCCAGGCGGAGCGCCGCTACGCCTTCGCGACGCTGACCGCGATGCGGCGGGGGTCGAGGCTGCTGCCGCTGCCGGTCATTGAGCGGATGTCCAGGAGCGCGGCCGGGCGCGCGGCGCTCACGAGCACCATCTACGCGCGCCCCGGGCGCCGTTCACCCGAGGCCGTCGTCGCCGAGACGCTCGCGCTGCGCGACGCCACCGGCTTCGACGAGACCCTGGCCGCCGGTATCGCGGTCCGGTTCACCGACGACGTGCCCGGAGTTCCGGTCACCGTCGCCTGGGGTACCAAGGACCGGCTGCTGCTGCGCCGTCAGGGGATCCGCGCCAAGCACACCCTCCCCGGCGCCCGGCTGGTGCGGCTGCCCGGCTGCGGCCACGTCCCGATGAACGACGACCCCGCGCTGGTCGCGCGCGTCATCCTCGACACCAGCCGCTGAGCCGGTGCGCTTCGGGCGCCGGCCCAGCACCCCGGCGCCCAGCGCGACCCCGGCACCGACCAGCGCACTGCCCGCGGCCTGCGCCGTGCCGTACGCCCCAGCGCCGACCAGCGGGGCGGTGAGCGCGGCCGACACCGGGATGAGGCCGGAGAAGAGCGTCGCCCGTTCGGCGCCGATCCGCTGCACACCCATGTACCAGCAGACGAATCCGACCACGGTGACGACGGAGGCCTGCCAGACCAGGGCCGCCGTCTCGGTGGCGTCGGGCAGCCGCAGCGCCGCCCGGCCGTCCAATACGAGGGCGAGCGCGGCCGACTCGACGGCCGCGACGCCGCACACGGCCGCCGAGAGCAGCTTGGGGCCGAGCGGTCGCAGCACCGGAACCGCGAGCACCGCGAACCCCGCCTCGCCCACCAGTGCACCCGCCGACCAGGCGATGCCCACCGCGTCGGTACGGCCCCACCCCTGCACGGTGAAGGCTCCGGCCGCCACCAGGAGCGCTCCGTAGAGCACCGGCCGGGTGGGCCGCCGTCCGTCGAGCAGCGGCACGAGGACCGCCACCACGACCGGCGCGCACCCGACGAAGACACCGGGGACGGCGGGCTCGGCCGTGCGCTCGGCGGCCAGCACCGCCAGGTTGAAGCCCACCATGCCGACGGCGGAGACCAGCGCGAGCCTGCCCCACTGCGCTCCGCCGAGGCCGCGCAGCGGCGCGGTGGCGCCCCGGCCGAGCAGCGGGAGCAGCAGCAGACAGGCGAGGCCGTAACGGACGGCCTGGCCGCCCGCGTGCGGATAGTCGCGGAGGACGCTGTTGGCGGTGAAGGAGCCGCCGACGAGGAAGCAGGCGACGGCGGCGAGCGCCGCGCCCCGCAGCTGTGACACGTTCATGAGCCCGACGCTAGGCAGCGCGGTGGCCTTGTTTAAGGTCCACTCCCATGACGCCATCGGGGACCACTTCGCCCTCCGCGCCGCACGGCGCCGACGCGCCGCCGTCGTGGAACGCGGCCTGGGAACTGCTGCTTCCGGCCGCCGCGGCGCCGGCTCGGCAGCGGGGCCGGATGCTCCAGTCGGCGTTCCGGGAGGCCGTGCGGTCGGGGCGGCTGGCGGCCGGGACGCGGCTGCCGTCGAGCCGTGAACTCGCCGCCGACCTCGGGGTTTCGCGCGGCCTCGTCACCGAGGCGTACGAGCAGCTCACCGCCGAGGGCTATCTGCGCAGCGACCGGGGCTCGGGCACCTGGGTGGGCGGGGCGGCGCGCGCCGCCGACGCGCCACGCGCGCGTGATCTGGCTCCGCGCGCCCCGGGCGCCCTCGTCGACTTCCTGCCGGGCACCCCGGACCTGTCGCTGTTCCCGCGTGCCGCCTGGGCCGCCGCGCACAAGGGCGTCCTGGAACGGCTGCCGCACCGGGCGCTGGGCTATCCCGATCCGCGCGGGCTGCCCGAGCTGCGGACCGCGCTGGCCGCGCTGCTCGCCCGGCGGCGCGGAGTGGTCGCCGTCCCCGAGCGGATCGTGGTGTGCTCCGGGGTGGCCCAGGCGACGACGCTGCTCGGCTTCGTACTCGGGGAGCGGGGCGAGCGGACCGTGGGCGTCGAGGATCCGGGCAGCCCCGAGCACACCGCGCTGTTCGCGGCCACCGGCGTACGGACCCGGCTGCTGCCGCTCGACGAGGAGGGCCTGGCGATGGACCCGCTGTACGCGAGCGGGGTACGGGTCGCGGTGACGACTCCGGCTCATCAGTTCCCGTCCGGAATCGCCTACTCCGCGCGGCGGCGGGCCGAACTCCTGGACTGGGCGCGGGCGGTGGGCGGGCTCGTGGTCGAGGACGACTACGACGGCGACTTCCGCTACGACAGGGCTCCGGTCGGGGCTCTCCAGGGGCTGGACCCGGAACACGTGGCGTACACCGGGTCGGTGAGCAAGTCGCTCGCCCCCGGGCTGCGGCTCGGCTGGCTGCTGGCGCCGGAGCGGCTGACCGGCGCGATCGTCACCCGCAAGCGCACCATGGACCTCGGCAATCCCGCCCTCGACCAGGCGCTGCTCGCGGACTTCCTCACCAGCGGCGCGTACGACCGTCAGCTGCGCCGGTGCCAGCGCGCCTACCGGGAGCGGCGGGACGCGCTGGTCGGCGCGCTCCGCGAGCACTTCCCCGGCACCGAGGTCAGTGGCATCGCGGCCGGACTGCACATCATCGCCCGGCTGCCCGCGCGGCACGGCCCGGAGCCCCGCCTCCTCGAACGCGCCGCCCACGCGCGCGTGGCCGTGCGCCCGCTCTCGTACTACAGCTCACGCGGGACCGAAGCGGGAACGGACACCGAAGCGGGCGACGGCGTCGCGCTGGTGCTCGGGTACGCCCATCTGACGCCGTCCGACATCGCGCGCGGGGTGCGGCTCCTCGCCGGAGCCGCACGCGCAGGGACCTAGGGCCTGTCCGGCGGATCTGGTCGGCCTCGGCCCTGGCCGCCCTTTCGATCCTGGTGAGCGGGGGCTTGGCGCGTCCAGCTGCAAGGCGGAGGAAGGCGTCGACGCGATGGGGGTCCCCCTGCTCGAACGAAGTCGAGAGCTTGGGGGGGGTGGGTAACTGACGACAACGCCGCTGGGGGTCCCCCCCTGGCCCTAAAGGCCTTGGGGGAGGGCGTGCCAAGCCCCCGCGTGCCGACGAGATCCGCCGGACAGGCCTTAGGCGCTGGGCTGAACCGCTTCAGGAGTCGGGCCGCGCTGACATCAGGCGTTGGCCCAGCCCCGTTTGGAGAGCACCAACCGGTACCCGTCCGGGTCCTCGATCGTCACGCCCCACTCGTTCCAGTACGGGTTGGGCGACTGGACCCGCTTGCCGCCGTGTGCCTCCAGGCGGGCCACCAGGTCCTGCGGAACCTCTTCGTCCGCGTAGATGACCAGCAGGTCCTCCTCGGTCGGCCGGGGCTCGACGGGAGCGGCCGGCTCGTGGATCAGCTCCAGATGCCAGTCGGCGTCGGGCCAGCCGGCCATCAGCAGCGCGTGCTCGCCGGGGGCGGTGCTCTCCGCGTCGTGCCGCCACACGACGTCGAGGCCCAGGCCCTCGACCCAGAAGCGCTCCGCCGCGGCCAGATCGCGCGACGGACGGGCGATGCGGATGTGTGAACGGCCTCCGACCGGCAAGGGAGCCCTCCTGCGCCTTCGCTATGGCTGTCGTCCGGGGCCGCCGCGACGGCGGCCCGTACCGCAAGGTACCCAACGAAGATCACCCAGTCGATGGTTCCCTGGTCCCCCGCCGCTCGCCCTGGTCCGGCCGTCCTCGGTCCAGCGGCCCAGGGCCAACATCCGGTTGTTCACCTGGGGTTCGCGCACGCGCCGCAGCCGGGCAGTAGGCATGGCACGGATCCGCACGCACCGGACCCCACCGCCCTACCTCACCACGCCGCTCCTGGAGGCGCCTCGATGCCGTACCGCCCTCGGATCTCCTCGCCCAACCGCCGTACCGTACTGAAGGGTTCGCTCGCCACGTCGGCGGGTCTCGCCCTGCCCGCCGGGCTCGCCACGGCCGCGCCCGCGCTGGCGCTCTCCGGGCGGCCGAGCGCCGACTGGGGTGTGCAGGCCGGTGACATCACGGCGTCGTCGGGGCTCGTCTGGGCCCGGTCCGACCGGCCCGCCCGGATGGTCGTGGAGACCTCCGCCACCGAATCGTTCCGCCGCCCGCGCAGATGGCAGGGCCCGCTGCTCGGACCGGGCACCGACTTCACGGGTACGACGCAGCTGCGCGGCCTGCCGGCCGGTGAGCAGATCCACTACCGGGTCACACTCGCCGACCCCGACGACCCGCGCCGTACCGGCAGGCCGGTGTACGGCACGTTCCGCACGGCGCCCGCCTCGCGCCACCAGGACGTGCGCTTCCTCTGGTCGGGCGACATCGCCGGGCAGGGCTGGGGCATCAACCCGGACATCGGGGGTTTCCGCGTCTACGACGAGATGCGGCAGCTCAACCCGGACTTCTTCCTGTCCAGCGGAGACAACATCTACGCGGACGGGGTGATCCTGCCCAGCGTGACGCTGCCCGACGGCCGGGTCTGGCGGAACGTCACGACCGCGGAGAAGTCCAAGGTCGCCGAGACGCTGGCCGAGTACCGGGGCAACTTCCGCTACAACCTGCTCGACGACAACGTACGGCGGTTCAACGCGCAGGTGCCCTCCATCGTCCAGTGGGACGACCACGAGGTACGGAACAACTGGTACCCGGGGCAGATCCTGGACGACGCCCGCTACACCGAGAAGAACGTCGATGTGCTGGCCGCCCGTTCGCTGCGGGCCTTCAGCGAGTACTTCCCCGTCTCCACCCTGCGGCCGGGCAGCCGGGAGGGGCGCGTGCACCGGGTGGTGCGCCACGGGCCGCTGCTCGACGTGTTCGTGCTCGACATGCGTACGTACCGCGACGCCAACTCCCCCGGGCGGCAGGCCGACGACACCGTGGGCATCCTCGGCGCGGAGCAGCTGGAGTGGCTGAAGCGGGAACTCGCGCGCTCCCGGGCGGTGTGGAAGGTGATCGCCGCCGATATGCCGCTCGGTCTGGTCGTCGCCGACGGACCGGCCAACTTCGAGGCCGTGGCGCAGGGCGACCCGGACGCGCCGCTCGGGCGCGAGCTCCAGATCGCCGAGCTGCTGCGGTTCATCAAGCACCGCCGGATCACCGGCACGCTGTGGCTGACGGCCGATGTGCACTACACGGCGGCACAGCACTACGAACCGTCACGGGCCGCGTTCAAGGACTTCGCCCCGTTCTGGGAGTTCGTGTCGGGGCCGCTCGCCGCGGGCGGGTTCCCGGCGAACGCGCTCGACGCGACCTTCGGCCCCGACCAGGTCTTCGTCCACGCGCCGGTGAAGGCCAACGCCTCCCCGATGGAGACCCCGCCGAACTTCGGCGAGATCGAGATCGACGGCGGCAGCGGCGAACTGACGGTGCGACTGCGCGCCCAGGGCGGTTCGGTACTCTTCACCAAGGTCCTCAGGCCAGGGTTGGTGGGGCAGTAGCGACGTACGGTCGGCTACCGGGCAGGCGTTCGTGAGGGCGTACGGCAGTGATGACGTACGCCGGAGACGACGTACGGAGTGCGGCACCGAGCCGGTCATTCCGCGCCACAGTCCGTAAGAAACGGCCAGAAAACCACCAGAACCACACTTAACCCATCAGTCACAAAGCGTTCGTGATCACGCAACACCGCTCGGTCACAGTGATGGCATGACTGAGATGCCTGAGTTGAATGCCCGCAGGAGCACCCGCCGCCATCACTGGCGGCGGGACATGATCGAGCTGGCCGCGCTGTTCACGGCCGTGGCGGTGGCCGACGGGCTGGCGAACATGGTCGCCCACGGGCCCGACGGACCTTTCCTGCTGATCGCCTCGGCGGTCGCCCTGGTGGCCACGGCGGCGTTCCACACGTGGTGGGCCAGGCGCCACAGCCACGCACCTCCGGCGGGCACGCCCGCGGATACGGGCGCGGCGCCCTGCCCCACTGACGCCGCGTCCACCGACGGTTCCGCCGAAGCGGAGACGACGCCCCGCGAGACCTCGCTGTGGCGGATGCGGGCCACCGTGCGGGACGAGCCGGGCAGCCTGGCCGCCCTGTGCACCGCGCTCGCCCACAGCCGGGTCGACATCCTCACCCTCCAGACGCACCCGCTGGCCGACGGCACCGTCGACGAGTTCCTGCTGCGGGCCCCCGCCGAGCTGGCGGGCGACCGGCTCACCCGGGAGATCGCGGCGGCGGGCGGCGGCGACATCTGGCTGGAGCGCGCGGACGCGCACGACCTCGTGGACGCGCCCACCCGGGTGCTCGGACTCGCCACCCGGACCGCGCTCGACGCAGCGGAACTGCCCCTCGCGCTGCGGCAGCTGCTGGGCCGGTGCACCATCCACTCGCTGCCCGCCGTGTCCCTGTCCGGCCGCCCGACCGGTGAGACGGCGCCGATCGAGGGCGTACTCGAATCGACCACCATGCGGCTGCGCGACCCGGACGGCGGGGCCATCACCATCGAGCGGCCCTACCTCCCGTTCACCCCGACCGAGTTCGCGCGGGCGCGCGCGCTGGTCGAGCTGGACGCTCGGCTCGGCCCGCGCATCCCGCGCAGCCAGGACGTCCTCACCCTGCCCGAGGGCAACGAGATCACCGTCCGCCGGGCCGGTCAGGACGACGTCGACGCCGCCAAGGCCATGCACGAGCGCTGCTCCGACCGCACGCTGAGCCTGCGCTACCACGGCCCCGTCGGCGACGCCGACCGCTACCTCAACCACCTGTTCAGCCCCCGCTACGGCCGCACCCTCACCGCCCAGACCGCCTCCGGGCGGCTCGTCGCCCTCGGCCATCTGCTGTGGGACGGCGACGAGACCGAGGTGGCGCTGCTCGTCGAGGACGACTGGCAGCGCCGGGGCATCGGCTCCGAGCTCCTGGGGCGCCTGGTGGCGCTGGCGGTCGAGGCGGGCTGCGAGAGCGTGTACGCGGTGACGCAGTCCTCCAACACCGGGATGGTGGCGGCGATGCGCGGCCTCGGCCTGCCGCTCGACTACCAGATCGAGGAGGGCACCCTGGTGGTCACCGCCCGGCTGCCGAAGGCTCGCGTACCGGCGCTTCCGTCGTCGGAGCGCCCGGCGTTCGCGCGTCCGTCACTGGAACAGCAGGCATCGTTCGAGCAGGCGTCGCAGGCGGAGCGCTGAGCGCCCGGTCCAGATCGCTCCACACGTCCTCCACGTCCTCCAGACCGACCGAGAGCCGCAGCAGGCGGTCGCTCACCCCGGCGGAGCGCCGGTCTCCCTCGGCCACGATGCGGTGGCTGATGGAGGCCGGATGCTGGATGAGGGTGTCGACGCTGCCGAGGCTCACGGCCGGGGTGATGAGCCGGACGCCCGCGATGACGCGGTGTGGATCGCCGTTCACCTCGAAGGAGACCATCGCCCCGCCCACCTTCGGATAGTGGACGCGGGACACCCGCGGGTCGGCGGCCAGTCTGCGGGCCAGCTCCGCGGCGCTGCCCGCGGCCGCGCGCATCCGTACCGGAAGCGTCGCCAGGCCCCGCAGCAGCAGATAGCCCGCGAGCGGGTGCAGGACGCCGCCGGTGGCGAACCGCACCTGGCGCAGCTGCCGGGCGAACGCGTCGTCGCAGGCGACGACCCCGCCCATGACGTCGCCGTGGCCGCCCAGGTACTTGGTGGCGCTGTGCAGCACGATCCGCGCGCCCTGTTCGAGCGGCCGCTGGAGCACGGGCGTGGCGAAGGTGTTGTCGACGAGCAGCGGCACCGAGCCGCAGGCGTGGGCGACGGCCCGGATGTCGACCTCGGCGAGCGTCGGATTGGCCGGGGTCTCCACGATCACCAGACCGGTGTCGGGCCGCAGGGCGTCGGCGATGCCGGCCGGGTCCACCCAGGTCACCTCCGTACCGAGGAGTCCGGCGTCCAGGAGGTGGTCGCTGCAGCCGTACAGCGGCCGGACCGCGACCACGTGCCGCAGGCCCGCCGAGGCCCGGGCGAGCAGCACGGCGGAGAGGGCGGCCATGCCGCTGGCGAACGCGACGGCGCCGTCGGCCCCTTCCAGCCGTGCGAGCGCTGTCTCGAAACGGCCCACGGTGGGGTTGTCGAGGCGGGCGTACACCGGGGGCCCTTCGGGCAGCAGTCCGGTGGCCGCGAAGGCGTCGATCCGGGCTGCTTCGGCCGCGCTGTCGTACGAGGGGTAGGTCGTCGACAGGTCGATCGGCGGAGCGTGCAGGCCGAGTCCCGCGAGGTCGTCGCGGCCGGCGTGGACGGCTTCGGTGGCCAGGGCACGGGGTGCGGCCTGGTCGCGGTCCTGCGTGTGGGAGTCCATGGCGGAACTGTGGAGACGTGACCGGAAATGAGCGGCGAGGTCCGTGCTACGTTCGGCCAATGGCCGATTCTGTCGCACTGGACCCGGTGGATCTGGACATTCTGCGCCTTCTGCAGAACGACGCCCGGACCACCTACCGTGATCTGGCGGCGCAGGTGGGCGTGGCGCCCTCCACCTGCCTCGACCGGGTGACCAGGCTGCGCCGCTCCGGAGTCATCCTGGGCCACCAGCTCCGTCTCGACCCGGCCAAAATGGGCCGTGGCCTGGAGGCACTCCTCTCCGTACAGGTGCGACCACATAGGCGTGAACTGATCGGCCCGTTCGTCGAGCGCATCCGGGCGCTTCCGGAGTCCCGTGCCCTGTTCCACCTCACCGGCCCGGACGACTACCTGGTCCACGTGGCCGTGACGGGCACCTCCGACCTTCAGCGGCTGGTCATCGACGAGTTCACCTCGCGGCGCGAAGTCGCCCGGGTGGAGACGCGGTTGATCTTCCAGCAGTGGGAGTGCGGCCCTCTGCTGCCACCCTCGTCGACACCGGTGTCAACTTCCGCTTCGTCCCCTCTCTCCCCTTCCGCCTCTGGTGGCTGAAGGTCGCCTGTTGGTGACGCGGAGCCTCCGCTCGTACGAGTATGTGGTCCATGCCAGACACTTCCAGCAGCGTGCTGCCCCGCCAGGTCGCCGACGCCTATGTCGACGCACTCATCGAACTCGACCCCATCACCGGTACCTATCTGGGCGTGCGCAAGAGCGCCCGGCTGCTTCCGGACTTCACGCCCGCCGGGCAGACGGCCGTGGCAGACCTGGCCCGCGCGACGCTGGCGCGGCTCGACGAAGCGGAGCGGCTGCCGGGCGCGGACAGCGACTCCGAGCGGCGCTGCGCCAGACTGCTGCGGGAGCGCCTGACGTCCGAACTCGCCGTCCATGACGCCCAGGAGGGCCTGCGCTGCATCAGCAATCTGCGCTCGCCCGTCCACTCGGTGCGCCAGGTGTTCACCATGATGCCGGTCGCCGACGAGGCGGACTGGGCGGATGTCGCGGCCCGGCTCACGGCCGTCCCCGCAGCCCTTGAGGGCTATCGCGCCGCATTGCAACTGGGGCTCGACCGCAAGCTGTTCGCCGGCCCGCGCGCCACGGCCACCTTCACCGGCCAGCTCACCGAGTGGATCGGCACGGACCGCAACTGGTTCGAGGAGTTCGTCGCGCCGGGCCCCGAGTCCCTGCGCCCCGGACTGGACGCGGGCGCACGCGTGGCGGGCGGGGCGCTGGTCGCCCTGCGCGACTGGCTGCTCGAGGTGTACGCGCCCGCGATCGCCGGGGCGCCGGACACCGTGGGCCGCGAGCGGTACGCCCGCTGGGTGCGCTACTTCAACGGGACGACCCTGGACCTCGACGAGGCGTACGCGTACGGCTGGTCCGAGTACCACCGCATCCTCGGTGAGATGAAGGCCGAGGCCGACAAGATCCTGCCGGGCGCGGGCCCTTGGGAGGCGCTGGCCCACCTCGACGAGCACGGCGTCCACATCGAGGGCGTGGACGAGGTCCGCGAGTGGCTCCAGGCCCTGATGGACGAGGCGATCGACGCCCTGGACGGCACGCACTTCGAACTCGCCGAGCGGGTACGGAAGGTGGAGTCGCACATCGCGCCGCCCGGCAGCGCCGCCGCGCCCTACTACACGGGCCCCTCGGAGGACTTCTCGCGCCCCGGCCGCACCTGGCTGCCGACCATGGGCGAGACCCGCTTCCCGGTGTACGACCTGGTCTCGACCTGGTACCACGAGGGCGTTCCGGGTCACCATCTGCAGATCGCGCAGTGGCGGCACGTGGCGGACCGGCTCTCGCGCTACCAGGCGACCATCGGCACGGTGAGCGCCAACGCCGAGGGCTGGGCGCTGTATGCCGAGCGGCTCATGGACGAGCTGGGCTTCCTGCCCGACCCGGAGCGGCGGCTGGGCTACCTGGACGCGCAGATGATGCGGGCGTGCCGGGTCATCGTCGACATCGGCATGCACCTGGAGCTGGAGATTCCGGACCACTCGCCGTTCCGTCCCGGCGAGCGGTGGACGCCGGAGCTGGCGCAGGAGTTCTTCGGGAACCACAGCGGGCGTCCGGCGGACTTCGTGGAGAGCGAGCTCACCCGGTATCTGTCCGTGCCCGCCCAGGCGATCGGCTACAAGCTGGGCGAGCGGGCCTGGCTGATGGGCCGGGAGAACGCGAAGAAGCACCACGGCGACGCGTTCGACGCCCGGGCCTGGCACATGGCGGCGCTCTCGCAGGGACCGCTGGGCCTCGACGACCTGGTGGACGAGCTGTCCAAGCTCTGACGCGGCGTGGGGGGGGGGGGGGGGGGAACCCCCCCCCACCCCCCCCCCCAGACAGGGCAGCGGCCGCCTCCACTCCCCGCCCCCAGGGGGGGGTGCGGGGGACTGGGCCCGCGCGTC
>NZ_JBVIHM010000011.1:0-87277 GCF_055570295.1 Streptomyces sp. NPDC031265 | reverse complement strand
ACGCCCCCACCCCCCCACCCCCCCCCCCCCCCTCCCCACCCCCCCCCCCCCCCCTGCCCCCCCCCCCCCCCCCCCCCCCCACCCTCTTCCCCCCCCCCCCCCCCCCCCCCCCCCGGCCCGCCGCCCGAGGCCGGGCCGTCAGCAGCCGCAGTTCTCCGCACCGAGGGGCGCGGTCAGCGGATCGGCCTCGCGCTTCCCGCGGCCCTCCCAGGTCTCGAACTCGAAGCCCTCGCGCACCCAGTACTCGAAGCCGCCGAGCATCTCCTTGACCTGGTAGCCGAGTTCGGCCAGGGCGAGGGCGGCGCGGGTGGCGCCGTTGCAGCCGGGGCCCCAGCAGTAGGTGACGACCGGCACGGACTTGTCGAGCAGCTGCTCGGCCTGCTCGGCGATGAGCGCGGTCGGCAGGTGCACGGCGCCGGGCACATGGCCCTGGTCCCAGGCCTCCGTGGAGCGTGAGTCCAGCACGACGAAGCCCTGCTCGCCGCCCTGGGCCAGCGCGGACGCCACGTCGGAGACATCGGCGTGGAAGACCAGGCTGGCGCGGAAGTACGCGGCGGCGTCGGCGGGCGCGGCCGGGGCGACGCGCAGGACGGGGTTGGCGGCGGTGGCGAGCTGCGTTGTTGTCATGGCCAGAAATCTACGGCTCTTGATCATTGGCCGGAAGATACGATCCCCGGAACATCTCTTGATTCGCCGGGGATTTCACTGTTGTCTGGCAGCCATGACCGAGTATTCCCCGGACGATACCGACTGGCGCATCCTGGACACCCTCCAGCAAGACGGCCGGGCCAGCTTCGCGGAGCTGGCCCGCGCCGTCGCCATGTCCCCGAGCGCCGTGACGGAACGGGTGCGGCGACTCGAAGAAGCGGGGGTGATCTCGGGCTATACGGCGATCGTCGACCAGGAGCGGCTCGGCCGGGGCATCCTCGCCTTCGTACGGCTGCGGTACCCGAACGGCAACTACAAGCCGTTCCACGATCTCCTTGAGGCGACTGCGGAGATCATGGAGGCGCACCACGTCACGGGCGACGACTGCTTTGTGATCAAGGTCGGCGCGCGGTCGATGAGCCACCTGGAGGAGATCTCCGGGAAGATCGGCGCACTGGGGTCGGTGACGACAAGCGTCGTCTACTCCTCGCCACTGCCCCGACGCGCGATCGGCCGCTGAGCGCCGGCCGGGGTGCCTAATCCCCGGCCCCAGCCGAGCGGTGGCGCACCTCCGACCCGTTGCGCTCCTTGACGATCTCCAGCTGGGTCGGGATGCGGCGGCGCAGATCCCCGACATGGCTGACGATGCCGACGCTGCGGTCCCGCTCGCGCAGCGAGTCCAGTACGTCCAGGACCTCGTCGAGGGCCTGGTCGTCGAGGCTGCCGAAGCCCTCGTCGATGAAGAGCGTGTCGAGCCGTACGCCCCCGGCCTCGTCGGTGACCACATCGGCCAGGCCCAGCGCCAGCGCGAGCGACGCGAAGAACGTCTCGCCGCCCGAGAGTGTGGCGGTGTCCCGCTCCCGGCCCGTCCAGGCATCGACCACATGCAGCCCCAGGCCGGAACGGCCGCGTCCGCCCCGGGCGTCGGAGTGCACCAGTGTGTACCGCCCGCCGGACATCCGGCTGAGCCGGGCCGTCGCGGCGGCCGCCACCTGCTCAAGGCGCGCGGCCAGCACATACGACTCCAGGCGCATCTTGCGCTCGTTGTCGGCGGAGGTGCCCGCGGTGAGCCCGGCGAGGCGGGCCACCCGGTCGTACTCCTCGCGCAGCGGCCCGATCCGGCGCGTCTCCGCGGCGGCCTCCCGCCCCAGCCGACCGAGCTCGGCGCAGCGGGCGCGCGCGGCGGCGAGCACCGAGGCGGCCTCCCGCAGCGCGCGTTCCACGCGCGCGTGGGCGGCCTCGGCCTCCTCGGTCCGCGCGGCCGGGCGCGCGGACGCCGCGACCGTGGCGGGCTCGGCGAGCCGGTCGGCGACGGCCGCCTCCTCGCGCTGCCACTGGTCGAGCCGGTGCTGGAGCTCGCGCTGCTGCCGGTCGTCGAGGAAGGCCTCCGCCGCCGCCCGGGGGGTGTCGAAACCGGCCCGGAAGGCCGCCTCGGAGAGCCGCCCGTCCGCGTCCTTGAGCCGCTGGGCGGTCGCCTCGACCTCACGGACGGCCTCGGCGGCCCCGGCGAGCAGCCCGGCCCGGTGCTCAAGCAGGTCCGCCTGCTCGGCGACGCTGCGCGCCTCGCCCCGGGCCGCCGCCAACTCCCGTTCCAGGGAGACCTGTTCCCGGTCGATCTCCTCGCGCCGTGCGGTACGGGCCGAGACGCGCTTGTCCGCCTCGCGCTGCTGCGCCAGGCGCCGCGCGTGCTCGCGCTCCGCGCTCTCGAAGGCCTCCCGGGCGGCGTGCAGCCCGGCGGCCAGCGCACGGCTCTCGCCGTACTCGGCCTCCCACTCGCGCACTTGGCCGTCGAGCACGGCGAGGGTCTCCGTGCCCGCCTCCGCGCTCGCCGCCGCGAACCGCTCGCGTACGGAGGCGAGGGCGCGCTCGGCTTCGGCGCGGGCCGCCTCGGCCTGCCGGTACGCCTCGTGGGCGGCCTCCTCCGTCCCACGGTCCACCTGGCCGGTCGTGGCGCGCGCGGGGGCGGGGTGCTCGGGCGAGCCGCAGACGGCGCACGCCTCGCCGTCCTGCAGCCCTGCGGCCAGCTCGGCCGCGATGCCGCGCAGCCGCTCCTCGCGCAGGGCGAGCCAGTGCTCATGGGCGGCGTTGGCCCGCTCCCGGGCGGCGCCCTGCCGCTCCTCGGCCGCGGCCACGCGCGCGTGGAGGGCGTCACGGTCGCGGGCCGCCGCCAGCCTGCGCCGGGCCGGTTCGAGCCGTCCCGCCAGCTGTTCGGTGCGGGTGGCGGCCTGGTGGGCGGCGTCGATGCGCTCCTGGTGGCGCCGGCGGTCGCCCTCCCAGGAGGCGAGCCAGCCGGCCGCGTCGAGGAGCAGCTGCTCGTCGGCCCTGGCCTGGCGGTCGAGCTCGGCGCGCTCGGCAGTGATCTCGGCGCTGCGGGCCTCGGCCCTGCGGGCGGCGTCGAGCGCGCCCAGCTCCTGGCGCATCTGCCGCTCCAGCGCGCCGAGTTGGTCCGCCCCCGCCTCGGCCAGATCGGGGGGCAGCAGCGCGCGGGAGCGCTCGCGGGCCGTGGCCGCCGTGTGGTGCTCGCGCTCGGTCTCCGCGCGCAGCGTGAGGGCGGGGGCGACGAGGTCGGCCTTGCGGGCCCGGTCGAGCCGGTCCCGCACGGCGGCGCGGCGGGGCTCGGCTGCGGCCAGCTCGTCGGCGCGGCGGCGGGCGTCCGCGTAACGGCGCTGCAGCTCGGCGAGGCGGCGCTCGTCGTCCAGCGCGATACGGGCGGCGGCCTGCCGGCTCTCGGCGGCCGTGACGGCGCACTCCGCGACGGCGAGCCGCTCGCGGGCCCCGGCGCGCGCGACAGCGGCCCACTCCAGGACGGCCTCGGCGAGCCCGGGCTCCCCCGGGCGGCGCTCCGGCAGGGGCCAGTCGCGCGCGTCCGCATTGTCCCCGGCGGCCTGCGCCATCCGCTGGGCGAGCGCGAGCAGCCGCTCGTCACCGGCTCTGACCTGCTGTTCGGCGGCGCGGCGCAGCTCGGCCAGACGCTCTTCGACGGCGGCGAAGCGGCCGGTGTCGAAGAGCCGCCCGAGCAGCTTGCCGCGCGCCTCGGCGTCGGACCGCAGGAACTTGGCGAAGTCACCCTGCGGCAGCAGGACGACCTGGCAGAACTGCTCGCGGCTCATACCGACGAGCTGCCCGATCTCCTCCCCCACCTCCTGGTGGGAGCGGCTGAGCGCCTGCCAGACGGCGTCCCGCGCGTCGTACTCGCGCAGCCAGGTCTGCGCCTTCTCGGAGGTGAAGCCGGTGCCGCGCTTCTTCGGCCGGTTCTGCTGGGGCCGCCGGGTGATCTCCAACCGCCGTCCGCCGACGGTCAGATCGAGCAGGACCTCGGTGACGGTCTCGGGCGCGGCGTGGTCGCTGCGCAGGGTGGCGCCGGGGCTCTGGCGAGCGCCGGGCACCGCCCCGTACAGCGCGTAGCAGACGGCGTCCAGCACGGAGGTCTTGCCCGCGCCGGTCGCCCCGTGGAGCAGGAAGAGCCCGGCGGCGGAGAGCGCGTCGAAGTCGACCTCCTGGGTGCCGCCGAAGGGGCCGAAGGCGGTGACGCGCAGCCGGTGCAGCCTCATCGGGCCCCCTCGCGCGCGTGGTCCTGGGTGAGCGCCGACTCGACCCGTACGTCGTCGAAGGCGCCGCGCAGCACCGTCCGCTCCCGCTCGTCCGGGCCGCTGCCGCCGCGCACATGGGCCACGAAGTCCTCCGCGATCTCCTGGTCGGTGCGGCCCTGGAGGCGTCGCGCGTACGAGGCGAGCGGGTCCTCGGGGGCGCGGTCCGGGTCGAAGACCAGGCTCAGCGTGTGCGGGAAGCGGGCGGCGACGCGGGCCATCGCGTCGTCGGGGCGGACCGGGTCGGTGAGCGTCGCCTCGACCCACGCGCCCTCGTGACGCTCAAGGGCGGGCTCTTCGAGCAGGTCGTCGAGCCGGCCCCGGATACGGGCGAGCGGGCGCGGGACCGGGCAGTCGATCCGCTCGGCGGCCACTGATCCGTCGGCGGCCAGGTCGACGAGCCACATCGACTTGCGGTGGGTGGTCTCGGAGAACGAGTACGCCAGCGGGGAGCCCGAGTAGCGCACGCGGTCGGAGAGGGTCTGGCTGCCGTGCAGATGGCCGAGCGCCACATAGTCGACGCCGTCGAAGACTCCCGCGGGCACGGCGGCGACCCCGCCGACCGTGATGTCCCGCTCGCTGTCGCTGACCTCTCCGCCCGCCACGAAGGCGTGGGCTAGGACGACGGAGCGGGTGCCTCGCGCGCGTGCCGCGAGATCCGCCCGGACGCGCTCCATGGCCGCACCGAGGACCTGCTCGTGCCCGGCTTTGGCGGTCTTGAACTCGTCGCGGACCAGGGCCGGTTCGAGGTAGGGCAGCCCGTAGAGAGCCACCTCGCCGTGGGCGTCGGACAGCAGCACCGGAGTGCCGCACCCGGCCGGGTCGGTGCGCAGATGGATGCCCGCCCGCTCGATGAGGCCCGCGCCGACGCCGAGCCGCCGGGCCGAGTCGTGGTTCCCGGAGATCATGACCGTCGGCACGCCCTCCTCGGCGAGGCGGTGGATGGCGCGGTCGAAGAGCTCCACGGCCGCGAGCGGCGGCACGGCCCGGTCGTAGACATCCCCTGCCACGAGGACCGCGTCCACGTCGCGCTCGCGCACCGTCGCCACCAGGTGGTCGAGGAACGCGGCCTGGGCGTCGAGCAGGGCGACCCGGTGGAACGACCGTCCCAGGTGCCAGTCCGACGTGTGCAGGAATCTCATGATCCCCGAGGGTAACGGTGGGGTCGGACATCCCGGGCGGCAACTGCCTTACCGGTACGGCGCAGAGTTGTCACGCGTCCCCGTACGCCTCTCCGCCGAGCTCCAGCGTCGCGCTGCCCGCGGTGACATCCGCGAGCCAGCGTCGCAGGGACTCCACGTCCGCCTCCGGGATGCCGATCTCGATGGTCACGGCCTCGGCGTAGCGCACCTCGCGCACCGCGCGGCCGGTGGCCCGCAGATCGTTCTCCAGCTTGCCCGCGCGCTGGTGGTCGACGGTGACGGTGGCGAGGCGGAACCGCCGGCGCACCACGGTGCCGAGCGCGTCGAGGGCTTCGCCGACCGCTCCCCCGTACGCGCGGATGAGCCCGCCGGCGCCGAGCTTCACGCCGCCGTAGTAGCGGGTGACGACGGCGACGGCGTACCGCACCTCGCGGCGGGTCAGCATCTGGAGCATCGGGACTCCGGCGGTGCCTCCCGGCTCGCCGTCGTCGCTCGCCTTCTGCACCGAGGCGTCGGCCCCGATGACGTATGCGAAGCAGTTGTGGGTCGCCGTCGGGTGCTCCCTGCGGACGCGCGCGATGAAGTCCTGCGCCTCCTGCTCGGTCGCGGCGGGCGCGAGCGCGCAGAGGAACCGCGATCGGTTGACCTCGGTCTCGTGCACGCCCTCGCGGGCGATCGTCCGGTACTGCTCCTGCATACGGCCACCCTATGCGGTGCCACACGTCTGACCTGCTGGTCGCCCTGGCGCCCCGGACCTGGAGACCGAGATCCCCGGCCCGCCCCAGGGGTGCGGGGTGACCGATGTCACCCGGCCCGGCGCGACGGCACGCTCGGGCGGATATCCGGCGGCACACGCAGGCCACGGCCGGGTGGATGTCAGTTGAACCTTCACCCGCTCCTCCCCCTTGATCCTCAACTCTCCCTATAGGCACCTCCCCCAGGCTGCGGGGAGGAGTCGTGCCACAGCAGAGAGTGCGCCGGTTCGTAAGGAGCAACCCGATATGTCATCAAACCTCCCGTTATTCTCCGTCCTGCTGGGAGGCGATTACGCGGGCAAGTCATCGGCGATGTCACGGCTCGCGGGAGACCCGGAGCCAGTCCGGGTCGTCTCGGTCGACGATCACTTCCTCACCGACCGGCACGCGCTGATCGGCCGGCTGCGGCGCGAGGTGGTCAAGGACGTCGCGGCCCCGGACGGCGCCTACTCGCCGGACTTCATGGCCAGCATGCTCCAGACCGCCGTGGTGCACCTGCGCGACCAGCTCCTCACGGCCGCGGAGGCCGCCGACGGACGGCCGCTCCTCGTCGACTCGTACTACTACAAGATCCTCGCGAAGTGCCGCCTCGCGGGGGTGAGCGAGAACCCCATGTACGACTGGTGGCGCTCGTTCCCGCAGCCGCGCCACGTCGTCTACCTCAAGGTCTCGCCGCACGAGGCCTGGCGCCGCAGCCGCCGCGGGACCCGGCTCAACTCCCTCGAACACTACGGAGAGCGGCCGAACCGGACGTCGTTCGAGCGGTACCAGACCGACCTGGAGAAGCTGATGTGGGACGAGATCCGGGATCTCCCGGTGACGGTCGTGGAGCAGCAGAACTCCCCCGGGCGGACCGCCGACGCGGTGCGGGAGGTGCTCTGTCATGACTACGTCTGAGACTCGTCAGGACGGCCTGTCCTGGGCCGATCCGGAGCGGATCGGACGGTACCGGTCGCGGGTGTTCACCGAGCGGGCCCGGCTGCGGGCGGCGTTCGCGGATCCGGCCGGACACCAGCAGCGGGTCCTGGAGGACCTGCTCGCCTTCAACGCCGACACCGCCTACGGGCGCGCCCACGGCTTCGCCCGGATCCGTACGCTGGACGACTGGCGCAAGGCCGTACCCGTGCAGGACTACAGCGGCCTCGCCCCCTGGATCGAACGGGCAGCGGCCGGCGAGGACAACATCCTCACCGCCGACAGACCCGCCGTCTTCTTCACCAGCAGCGGCAGCACCGGCGCCCACAAGAAGATCCCCGTCACCCCGCAGTTCATGCGCACCGCGTTCTTTCCCTTCTACTACGCCGCCTGGGCGCCGCTCATCGAGCACTTCCCCGACGTCCTCGCGCGCCCTGACGTGGTACTGAACCTCAAGCACGACCCGATCGCCGCCCCGCCCACCACGGCCTCCGGCAAGCCACACGTCGGGGCCAGCCAGGTCGACTTCGGGGCCAGGTTCGGTGAGCCGCTCTCCGCGGAGCCCGGCACGAGTGCCCCCTGGGCCACCCTGCCGGTGCCGGTGGCGGCCGATGCGCATCTGGAGAAGATGTATCTGCGGCTGCGCCTGGCAGTAGAGAGCGATGTGCGCTGTGTCATCGGCATCAACCCGGCCATGGTCGCCGCCCTCCCCCACCAGTTGAACCTGTGGTGGGAGCGCATCGTCCAAGAGGTGCGCGACGGCACCCTGGGCGGACACCCCCACGGGTCCCCCAACCCTGAGCGCGCCCGCGAACTCGACCGCCTCGCCGCGCGCTTCGGGCGGGTCCGGCCCGCCCACATCTGGCCGCGGATGCGGGCCCTGTTCTGCTGGACCACCGGCCTCGCCTCGCTCTATCTGCCGCGGCTGCGCGAGGAGTTCGGGCCGGGCGTCACTCTCCTGCCCGCCCCGGTCGCCGCATCGGAGGGCCCTACCGGCGTCGCCCTCGACCGTCACCCGACCGCCGGAAGCCTCGTCGTCACCGCCTCCGTATACGAGTTCGCCGACGCCGACGCCGATCTCACCCCCGACATGCCCACCCTCCAGCCCCACGAGCTTGAGGTGGGCCGCGACTACCACACCGTCTTCAGCCACATCGGCGGCCTCTACCGCTACGCCGTCGGCGACGTCGTACGGGTCGTCGACCGCGAGGACGGCGTGCCGCGCCTCGAATACACCGGCCGCAGCTCCCTCTCCAACGCCGCCGGGGAACGTCTGCGCGACGCCCACGTCCTGCGTGCCCTCAGCACCGCCCTGACCGCAGGCGGCCTCGAACTGCGCAACACCGCCTGCCGCGTCACCCACGCCCAACACGGCACCCCCGCCTACCAGTTCGCCCTCGCCTCAGCCACCCCCTGGAGCGGAGACGAAACCGAAGCGTTCCTGAAGCGCCTCGACCACGCCCTCGCCCACGAATCCCCCGGCTATCACCACGCCCGGACCCACCACCGCCTGGGCGCCCCCACCTCCCTGCATCTGCACCCCGACGCCTTCCTCGACGACTGGCACGCCGCCGTCGCCACCGGCGTCCGCCCCACCCAGGTCAAAGACCGGCTCTTCCGCCAAGACCCGGCGCAATGGCAACGACTCACCGACGGGAACGGTTCCTGAACGGCACTCCTCCAGGGGCGGCCGCACCCCACTGCGGGCCCCGCACTCCACCCATCCGACCGAAGGAGACGAGAACCCCGTGACCGAGTTGCTCGACGCAGTCGAACGCACCGCCCTGCTCACCGCTGCCCTGCGTGCCGCGGAGACGCGTCGGCCCGACCGCATCTACCAGGATCCGTACGCGGACGCGCTCTGCGGTGAGATCGGGCCGGAGCTGCTCGCGGAGATCCGGAAGGCGACGTTCCCGGCGGACGCCTCGCGTACGCTCCCCAGCACCCCCGACTACAACGCCATCCGCACCCGGTTCTTCGACGACTACCTCCAAGAGGCCGCCCGCGAGCCCGGGATGCAGCAGATCGTGCTCGCCCCGGCCGGGATGGACTCGCGCGCCTACCGGCTGGACTGGCCCGAGGGGCTGCGCTACTACGAGGTCGACCGGCCCGCGGTGCTGGCGTACAAGAAGGACCGGCTGGAGGGCGTCAGCCCGCGGACCGACCACCGTACAGTCGCCGTGGACCTCACCTCTCCCGACTGGGAGAACGACCTCCGGGAGGCGGGGTACGACCCGGCCCTGCCGTCCACCTGGCTGCTCGAAGGGCTGCTGTACTACATCCCCGAGCAGGACACCCACCGCATCCTGCGCCGCGTCGCCGCCTTCTCGGCGCCCGGCAGCCGGATCGCCGCCGACCTGGTCAACTCCGCCGCTCTGACGCTCCCTCATATGCGCGGGCTGCTGGACATCTTCGCGGGCTGGGGCTGCCCCTGGCTGTTCGGGACCGACGAGCCCGAGGCGCTCTTCGAGAGCTTGGGGTTCTCCGTCGAGGCGCTGCAACCGGGCGAACCGGGCGCAGACTACGGCCGCTGGCCGGACCCGGTGCCGGCGCGGCACGACGCGAACGTGCGCCGGGTGTTCTTCATCCACGGTCGGCGGCGCTGAGATGCCGACAGCTTTGGTCGTGGGAGGCAGTGTCGCGGGTCTGGCCTCCGCGCTCGCGCTGGCCGGTTCCGGACGGCAGGTCGTCGTCCTGGAGCGCTCCGCCCCACCGCCCCGGGGCGCGATGGCCGACCTGCACAGCCGCTGGCAGCGGCCGACCGTGCCGCAGGCCCAGCAGTCCCACACGCTGACCTCGCTCGGCGTGCGCACGCTGCGCACGCGCGCGCCCGAGGTCCTGGAGCGGCTGGTCGCCGCCGGTGCCCCGCTGTTCGACCTCACGCGCGCGTTGCCGCAGGGTGCGACCGACCGGGCGCGCGAGGTGGGCGACGACGAACTGGTCGCGCTGGGCTGCCGCCGCACCACGCTCGAACTCGTCCTGTACCGGACGGTCGAGGCCCTGCCGCAGGTGGAGATCCGGCACGGCACGACGGTGCGCGGGCTGCGGCTGAGCGCCGACCGGCAGTCCGTGCGCGGCGTGGTGACGACGGACGGCGCGCACCTGCCCGCCGATGTGGTCGTGGACGCCACCGGCCGTCGCGCGGCCGCCCGCGGCTGGCTCGCGGATGCCGGGGTTCCGGTGGCGGGGGATCTGACCAGCCCGTCCGGGCTGCGCGGCTTCACCCGGTTCTACCGGCTCAGAAGCAGTTCTCTGCCCGGGCCGCTCAACCGGGGCCACGCCGCCGGGGACATCTGGGACCACTACGCGGGCGTGCTGCACCCCGGCGACGCGGGCACCTTCGCGATCGCCCTGGGCACGCTGCCCGGCGACACGGAACTGGACAGGCTGCGGCACGCCGATGACTTCACCGCCGTCGCGCGCGCCACTCCGGGCCTGGCCGGCTGGCTCGACGACGCCGTCAGCGCGCCCATCTCCGCCGTCCATGTGATCGGCAGCCCGGCCAACGCCCTGCGCGCCACCGCCGTGCACCCGCCCGTGGCGGGCCTGTTCCCGGTCGGGGACGCCGCCTGTGTCACCAACCCGCTCTACGGGCGCGGGATGTCGCTGGCGCTCGCGCAGGCCTTCGGCCTCGCCGACGCGCTGGCCGCGCGCCCCGCGACCAAACGGACCGAGGCCGCGGCCGGGTTCGCCGATACGTTCCTGCGGCCGTGGTACGAGCACGCGGCAAGCACCGACCGGGAGCGGATCGGGCGCTGGAGCGCCGTCGTCCACGGCCGGCCGCTGCCGCCCGCCTACGCCGGCTGCCCCGACACGTCCATACGGGCGGCCGCCGCCCAGGACGGGACGGTGTGGCGCGGGCTGATGCGGGTCCTGATGGGGCTGAGCACTCCGGACGAGGTGTTCGGGGACGAGAAGTTCCGGCACCGCGTGGCCCAGGCGCCCCGTGGCGCGGTCCCGGCGAGCACCGCGACCATGCCCCGCCAGGACCTCCTCGGCGCCCTCGTGGCGGCGCAAGGAGGCCGGTCGTGACGCCGTGCGGAAGGAGATCCCTCGTGACGCCGCCCCGTCGCCGTGCCCCCTCCGTGGTGGAAGGAGCGCGCCCGTGACCGCCCCCGCCGTCGCCTCCGCGCTCCGGCCCCGGGCGGCGGCGGGAGCGCGCCGCCGGGTGCTGCTGGCTCCGATCACGGTCACCCCCTCCAAACCGCTCGCCCCGTCCCACCTCAAGGGTTTGTTCTGGACGGACGTGATGTACCGGGCGACCGCGTGTCTGGCGGAGGTCGACTACCGCTACAGCCACACGACGTACCACCTCACCGAACAGACTCTGGGGTTCTGGGAGTTCCTCGACCGCACCCACGGGGACACCGGCTACGCGGAACTGACGGAGGACGACATCGGCTCGCTGTACGTGCGCCACCGCGCGGCGACGGACCGGGTTCCGGCCGCCGCATTACGCCCGTACGCCGACGCCGTCGAGCACCACGGCTGGGTGCACCCGGCCGCCGCCCGGGTCCTCGAACTGTGGCGGGGGCACTACGCCCGGCTCGGCTTGTACGACCCCGGCCTCCTCGCCCACCAGCCGCCCGGCCTCGGTCTGGAGGAGATGCTGGAGCAGCTACGCGCGCGTGGCCTGTGCCTGGACCACCGAGGGCTCGGCGGCCCGGTCTACCTCGACCTGACGCGGCACGGTCTGCCGCTGCGGCAGATCGTCACCGCCGACGGCCGCCCCAACTACCTCGCCTGCGCACTGCGCGAACTCCTGCCGCTCGCGCCGCACTACGACGAGGTGGTGTTCCTGTACGACCGTGAGCTCGACCCGGACTACCAGCTCCTCGCGCGCGTGCTCGCGCCGCTGGGGCCCGTCGTGCACCGGGTCCCGGTCGGCCGCGTCCCGGTGGACGGCGAGATCCGCTCGGCCCGCGAAGGCGGCTGGCGGGGCCTGGACGCGGCCGCGCTGATCGGGGCGGCGTCCGCCGAGCACGACGAGGCGGCGATACGGCTCGGCATGCGGCTCTATTTCATCGCGACGCTCGGACCGGGCCAGGCGCAGTCCCATAGGCCCGATCTGCTGCACCAGTGTCTGAAGCGCGCCGACCGCCTGCTGTCCGGGGCGCCCGCCACGGCTGAGCCGGGTCTGCCCGAACGGCTGGGCGTCCACCGCCGCGACCACACCTATGTGGACCCGTACCGGCTCACCACGAGCCTGCTCGCCCGGCGCCGCGCCGCGCCCGCGCGCGATCTGCTGGCGGAGGTGTTCCTGTGTTCCTGACCGAGCAACGACTCCCCTCAGCAGGTGTTCCCGGACCCCCGAGCGGGAAGCGGCCCGCCTCGGAGGTGCTCCCGTGCCCCTGACCCAGCGACGGCTGCACACCGAGGCGTTCCGGCGGTTGCGGGAGCTACGGCCCGAACTGGTCGACGCCGAGGGCGAGTCGGACCTCGCCGCGCTGCTGGCGGCGCGCACCCGGGTCGCCGAGCGGCCGGACGCCGACGCCGTCCAGACGGTGGCGGTCGTGCGCCACTTCGACCCCGCGGCCTGGATCCGTGACGCGTCCGCCTTCGCGCTCGGGCTCGCGCCCGAGACGGCGGCGGCCTGGCGGCGCTCATTCACCCGAACGGTGTTCCTGGCCGGGAACCCCGCGAACCTGCTGGGCCGTTACTCATTCGACCGCCTGGCCGAGGACGGGTCGGTCGGCTGGTGCGGCCCGGCACCGGCCGAGAGCAGCGCGGGGCTGCGCCGCCTGCTCAAGCTGTTCCTGTCCACGGCCGCGTTCCCGGTGGGCCCGCCGAGAACGGTCACGGTCCCGCCCCCGACAGCCAGTCGGGGGGACTCCGGGGCGCAACGGCAGGCCCCGGCACCGGGGCCCGGCGCCGGACCGCTGCCGCGCGGCGCCGTCCCGCCGCGACCCTCCGCGCCGCGATCCGGCCCCCCGCCGAGGGCCGGGGTCCACCGCGACCTCTATGTGGCCGCTTCGGGTGTTCCCGTGCCCGAGGCGCTCGTCCACCTCAACCACCTCGTGGTCGAGGCGGCTCTGGACGGCCTGATCATGCCGGGAGACCGGCTGACCCTGCGCTCCGTCCCGAGCCTGACCGGCGCGACCGCGCCCTTCGCCGCGCTCCGCGTCGATGTCGACCGCACCCGTCCCCACCAGCTCCGCGCCTTTGCCGCACTGACCGAGGAGACTCCCCATGACTGACCGCACCACCCCTCCCACCGGCAGCGTCCCGGGCGCGCCGCCCGTCCGCCTGGGCATCCACGGCTCGCCCGATCTCGCCACCGCGATCGTCCGGGCGGCGGGCCGCGACGAGAGCGAGGTCGAGCTGGTCGGGTACGACGTGGCCGACCCGTTCCGTGGGCTGCGGGCCAAGGAACTGGACGTCATGATCGTCAAGTACGGGCTGCGGGAGCCGGACCTGGCGGTGAGCCGCCCGGTGGCACTCGACCCGCGCGCGGTGATCGTCGGCGCCCACCACCCGCTCGCCACGCACGCGTCCGTGTCGGTGGAGGAGCTGGCCGCCTACGAGGGCTTCCGCTGCCCCGGCGCCTTCCCGGAGTACGTGTGGGACGACGTGGTGCCGCCCCGCACCCCGAAGGGGCGCCGGATCCGGCGCGCGTACGACATGGGCACGGTGAACGGCCTGATGGGGACGCTCTCCGGGACCGACGCCGTCCATCTGACGTTCCAGTCCCTGGAGGCCATCGCGCCGGCTCAGATGAAGGTGATCCCGATCTCCGATCTGCCGCCCGCGCCGGTCGCCCTGGCCTGGCTGCGGGACCCCGCACCGGCCGCGCACACGGCCCGGTTCATCGCGGACGCCGAGAGCGGGAGCACGGCGCGATGACGGCGACGACGAACGGCCGGGTCCCCGTGGTCCTGCTGCACGCGCTCTCCCTCGACTCGTCGATGTGGGACGCGCACCGGGAGGCACTGGAGCGGCGTGGACATCTGGTCGTCGCCCCCGACCAGCGCGGCTTCGGGGCCACTCCGCTCGGTGACGAGCCGCCGTCGCTGGACACGGTCGCGGACGACCTGGCCCGCGAGCTGGACGAGCGCGGCATCGAGCGCGCGGTGCTGGTCGGGGTCTCGATGGGCGGCTATGCGGCGATGGCGTTCCTGCGCCGGCATCCCGGTCGGGCACTGGCGCTCGCGCTGCTGTCCACACGGGCGGACATGGACGACGAGGCCGCGCGCACGGCGCGGGAGGGCTTCCTGGCCCTCATCGAGGACCCGGTGAAGGGCCCGGCGGTCATCGAGTCGACCGCGCCCCGACTGGTCGGCGCCACCACGCGCGCCGAGCGGCCGGAGGTGCTGGCCCGGCTCCGTACCGTCGCGGCCGGGGCCTCTCCCGCGTCGCTGGCCTGGGCCCAGCAGGCGATCGCGGCGCGGCCGGACGCCCTGGACGTCCTGCGTGCCACCGACATCCCGGCCGTGGTGATCGTCGGTGAGGAGGACGAGCTGGTGTCGGAGTCGGACACGCGCGCGATGGTCGAGGCCCTGCCCCGGGGGCGCCTCGTGGTCGTCCCGGGCTCGGGACATCTGCCGCCGCTGGAGGCGCCGGAGGCCACCCAGGCCGAACTGGACGCCCTCCTGGCCGAACTGGACGCGCTCACGGCCGAAGTGGATGCGCACTGATGCTGACCGAAGACCACCGGGCCTGGGGGTTCACCACCTCCACCGGCCTCGGTTTCACCCACCACACCATCGTCGACGCGCACTTCGACGCATGCCGGGACGCCTATCTCCGCCTGCTCGGGCAGGCGGGCATACAGCCCGGCGCGAATGTCCTGGACGCGGGCTGCGGCGGCGGGGACTTCCTGCCGTGGCTGGCCGATCTGGTCGGCCCGGAGGGGCGGGTCTCGGCGGTGGACCTTGCCGAGGAGAACGCCGCGCTGGCCACCGAACGGCTGGCGCGGTGGTCCCCCGCCTGCCCGGTCGACGTCCGCCGCGCCGATCTGCTGGAACTCCCCTTCGCGGACGCCACGTTCGACGCCGTCTGGTGCGCGAACACCGTTCAGTACCTGAACGACTCCGAACTGGCCCTCGCGCTGCGGGAGCTGCGGCGGGTGGTGCGGCCCGGCGGCACGATAGCGGTGAAGGACCTGGACGCCCACCTGATCACGGCCCGGCCGGCGGACCCGTATCTCTTCACGGACTTCTTCCGCGCGGCCGGACGGACCCCCGGCTATGCGGCCCAGCTCCTGCGCACCCGCGATCTGTACCGCCTTCTGAAGGCCGCGGGCCTGACCGAGGTGCGGCAAAGGACCGTCCTGATCGAGCACTTCGCCCCGCTCACTCCGCAGGCCAGGGCGTTCTATGCCCCGACCTGTGCCCGGCTCGCAGAGCAGGCCCTGGCGCTCGGGCTGAGCGAAGAGTGGCGCCGCTTCGCGGACCCGGACGCCGCGGACCATCCGCTCGACGAGCCCGACGGATACATCAGCGAGGGCAATGTGCTGGCCGTCGGCACCGTGCCCGGTCAGCGGGAATTCCAGGAGCCGGTCACTCGTTCTGCGGGTGAGGAACACATCTAACGGACCTGCGGTCCGCAGGAGGCACGGAGTGAACAGCGAGCAGGACACCATCCGCAAGATCCTGACCGGGACCGGGGACACCTGGGCGGTCGTGGGTCTGTCGTCCAACGAGCGCCGCGCGGCGTACGGGGTGGCGGCGGTGCTGCAGCGGTACGGGAAGCGGATCGTGCCCGTGCACCCCAAGGCCGAGACGGTCCACGGCGAGCAGGGGTATCCGTCGCTGGACGCGATTCCGTTCAAGGTCGACGTGGTGGATGTGTTCGTGAACAGCGAGCTGGCCGGGGATGTGGCCGACCAGGCCGTGGCGGCCGGGGCCAAGGCGGTCTGGTTCCAGCTCGGGGTGATCGACGACGCGGCGTACGAGCGGACGCGGGCGGCGGGGGTCGACATGGTCATGGACCGGTGCCCGGCGATCGAGATACCCCGGCTGGGCTGAGCCCGCCCGGGGGCTCGGCGGCCCGCACCCCGCGCGGTACCGGCCGTGCAGCCGCACCCCGTCCCGCCGTGCTCGCCGTCCCGCCGCACCCCGTCGTCCGCTGTACCGGCCGTCCCGGCGCGCTCATACTGGCGCCATCCCCCAGCCCCCGAACGGACCCACGGGAGGCGCGCCTTGCCGCAGCTCATCCGTACCCCGGACGGCCGGAACCTGGCCGTCGAGAGCCGGGGGCACCCCCTGGGCAGGCCGGTGTTCCTGCTGCACGGCACGCCGGGGAGCCGGCACGGTCCGGCTCCCCGCAGCACCGTGCTCTACCGGATGGGCGTCCGCCTCATCACCTTCGACCGGCCCGGGTACGGGGACTCCGACCGGCGGCCGGGGCGCCGGGTGGTGCACGCGGCGGAGGACGTGGCGGCGATCGCCGACGCCCTGGGCATAGGCGAGTTCGCCGTGGTGGGGCGCTCCGGCGGCGCGCCGCACGCGCTGTCGTGTGCCGCGCGGCTTCCGGGGCGTACGGCCAGGGCGGTGGCGCTCGTCCCGCTCGCGCCGCGCGACGCGGACGGCCTCGACTGGTTCGACGGCATGACCGAGGACAACGTAAGGGCGTACACGATCGCGGCGGGCGGCCCGGAGGCGGTCACGGCCGCTCTTGAGGTGCGGGCGGAGGAGATACGGGCGGATCCGAGGGCGACGGTCACCGCGATGCACGACATGGTGCCGGGGCCGGACCGGGAGGTGCTGACCGACGCCGCGATCCGGGCGCTGCTCGTCCGTAACTTCGCGGAGGGGCTGCGCTGTTCGGCCGACGGATGGGTCGACGACGTACTGGCACTGAGCTCGCCATGGGAGTTCCGGCCGGAGGACATCCGTACGCCGGTGCTGCTGTGGCACGGCGAGCAGGACGTCTTCGCCCCCGCGCAGCACACCCGATGGCTGGCCGAGCGGATCCCGGGGGCACGCCTGGAAGTGCCCCCGGACGCCGCGCACTTCGGCGCGCTGGCGGTGTTCACCCGCGCCCTGCGCTGGGCCGCCCGCTCCTAGACCGGCCGGTCGCACGAGGCCCGGCGCTCGATGCGCAGGGCCACCGCCCCTAGGGCGTGTTTCGAAAGTCCCGTCTGCCCGGCGGCGTCTGGCACGCACGCTCGCCGCGTTGTCGGGATCACCCCGATACAACCAGTATCGGGGCGACCCTCCGCCTTGCGATCGCACGCACCAGACGCCGCCGGGCCCGCCCTTCGGGCGGACGACGCTACTTTCGAAACACGCCCTAGACCGGCTGGATTTCGATGTCCCGGTCCAGCCGCTGCCAGGAGCGGGCCGCCTCCGCGATCGGGTGGTCCACGCCCAGGCGTTCGGCGGCCGGTTCGATCACCGCCGCGCGCATTCCGGCCGCGTCCTCGCCCCGGTCCGCCGCCCGCAGGGTGACCGCCAGGTTCGACCGGCAGACCAGCACGTCCGGATGCCACGGGCCGAGCTTGTCGAGCAGTCCCTCCAGCGCGGCGTACTCCCATCGCTCGGCGAGGTCCAACCGGCCCAGATCTCCGTACACGTTCGCCAGATTGACGGCCGCGCACAGCGTGAAGGGGTGCTGGGGGCCGAGCGCCCGCTCCAGCCGGTCGCGTACCTCCTCGGCGTCCGCGACCGCCTCCTCGGCGCCTCCCGTCGCGCGCAGATGGACGACCACATTGGCCCGGCACGCCAGGCTGTACGGGTGGGACTCGCCCAGCGTCCCCCGGTATCCGTGGAACATCTGCCGCGCCAGGTCGAGGGCGTGCGCCGGGTCGCCGGTGGCCGCGAGGTCGGCGGCCAGGCCGACCCCGCAGGCGAGGGTGTCGGGCGAGACGGGCCCGTACCGGTCGCGGAACCGCTCGTACGTCTCCCCCGTCAGCCGCATCGCCTCGTGCGGATGCCCGGCCCTGCGCAGCGAGACGGCCAGGCTCTTGGCGGCGCGCAGCACCTCGGGCGCGTGCGGGTCCAGGACCCGGCGCAGTCCGTCCACGACTTCCCGCAGGACCTCCACCGAGACCGCGTACTCGCCGGTCTCCCGCAGGTCCCCGGCCAGGTTCATCTTGGTGACCAGGGTGTAGGGATGGTCGTCGCCGAGCAGCATGCCGCGCCGCTCCACGGTCCGCTCGTCGAGCCGCCGCGCGGCCTCGCTGTCCCCGGTCAGCCGGTTGTCGATGGCGAGGTTGTGCGCGGCGATCAGGGTGCGCCGGTGGGCCTCGCCGAAGAGGCGGCGCATGCCGCGGTAGACCCACAGGTCGCGTTCGAGCGCCTCGGTGAACCTGCCGACGGCGCGCAGATCGGCGGCCAGACTGCCGGTGACGATCAGCACGCTGGGGTGGTCGTCGGCGGGATGGCCGGCGTGGAAAAGGCGCAGCTGGCGGGCGAGGGTGTCCTCGTCCATGGTCAGGGCTTCCTGGTAACGGCCCTGCGCCCGCAGGGCGTTGGCCAGCTCGAAGCGGATGTTGAGGGTCTGCAGCGCGTCCTCGCCGAGCCGGCTGGTCCAGATCCGGTCCAGCTGGGCGCCGAAGACCCGGGCGCTCTCCAGTTCGCCGCGCCGCAGGAGGTAGCGGATCCGGTCGACCATCAGCTCACGGGCCTTGGCGTCGTCGCTGTCCGCGATGCCGGAGGCGTTCAGATGCGGCCAGATCAGCTCGAAGGCGGGCCAGCTCTTGGGGTCGTTCACCGGGTCGTCCCGGTCGACGCCCTCGGCCGGCCGCGCCTGCGCGAGGATGCGGTGGACCACGCTCTTGGTCTCGGCCTGCTCCTCGGCGCTGAGCGCGTCGCGCACGGCCGCCTGGACGAGGCGGTGCACCTGGATGCTGCTGTCCGCCGGGTCCACCTTGGCGAGGGCGAACCGATTCAGCGTCTGGATGACCCGGCCCAGCATGTACCGCTCGCGCAGATCGGCGTCGTACGGGAGCAGCGCGTCGAACATCGCGTCGCTGCCGATGAGCCGCATGGAGACGGGTTCGGCGGAGAAGAACGAGCAGATCTCCAGGAGGCGCACCGCGGCGCTCGACTCCTCGCGCAGCCTTTTGATGGATATCGCCCAGGTCGCGCCGAACCGCAGCCCGTACCCCTCCGGTGTGCCGAGCGAGAGGACCGTGGTGCTCTGCTCCGCGAGCTGGCGCAGATAGGCGTCCACGGGCGTCGCCGTCTCCGCGAGCCAGGCCGCCGCCACCTCCACGGCCAGCGGCAGGTCGCCCACCGCGTCGGCGACCAGGTCGGCGTCCTCGGGCGGCAGGCCCGCCACCCGCCAGGTCAGGTGCTCCACGCTCTCGAACCGGGTGAAGACCTCGACCTGGGTGGTCTCCACCCGGTTCGTGGCCGGTTTGTTGCGGCAGGTGGCGAGCAGATGCCCGTAGACGGGGCCGGGGAGCGGCCCGATGGGCGGGGGCAGCCGGCGCAGCGCCTCGTCCGGGTCCTCCACGTTGTCGAAGATCAGCAGCCAGCGCGGGTAGCGCTCGCCGCGCCACAGCTCCTGGAGGGCCGCCATGGCCGCCTCGGCCACCACGTCCCCCGTCCGTAGCCCCATCTCGGCGGCGAGCTGCGCCAGCGAGGCCACCACCAGGTCGGGCCGCTCCGCCTCGATCCACCACACCAGGTCGTAGTCGGCCCGGAAGCGGTGCGCGTACTCCAGCGCCACCTGTGTCTTGCCCACGCCGCCGAGTCCGTACAGGACCTGGGGCAGGCGCTGTGCGGAGCGGCTGTCGCCGCGCAGCTGGTCGCGCACCCGGTCGAGGAGGTCGGTGCGGCCGGTGAACCAGCTGTTGCGCGGCCGTACGTTCCAGATCCGGGGCGCGTTCCCGGGGAAGCGGGGGCGGTCGGGGGCGCACGGGAGCGCGGCGGCGGCCCCGCTCCGGCCGAGCGCGCCGAGCAGCGCGGCCGCCGCCTCGGCCTCGTCCACACGCACCAGGTCGACCGCGCGCAGGCCGCCCGGCGGCGGTGTGAGCCGTACGTCGCCGACGCGCACGGGCAGCACCTGACGGCGGCCGCCGGCCCGGTCCGGGGCCGGTCCGCTGTCCCACAGACCGCGTCCCGCACGGGACTTGAGGTAGGGCGGGGAGGCGATGTGCAGGACGCGGTGGGCACTGTCCTCGCCGGACTCCGGCACCGTCAGGTCGGACCGGGGGTCGCGGACGTCCACCGGGAAGGTGCGGAAGCCCGCCGCGCCGAGCACGGCGGACAGCCAGTCCACCCACATCCGGTCCTCGGACACGTGGTTGAGCACGATGTTCGCGGGCGAGGCGGGCCTGCGCCGGGTGAAGGCGGCGGCATGGGCGAGCCGCAGCGACTCGTCGATCGGCGGCAGCCCGGTGACCTGCCCGTGGGTGAGCACCGAGGTGAGCCGCTCGCAGGCGGCGAGCAGGGAGCTGCCGAGGTTGGGCGGATCCCCGAAGGTCGCCAGGACCTCCTCGTAGGCGTAGAAGGGCCGGTACGGGATCTCCACCGTGCCCCAGTAGCTGTCGGCGGCCTCGCCCGTCAGGCCGCTGGGGAGGCCCTCGAAGTACTCCCGGGCGAGCGCCCGCCCGGCGTCGGCCTTCTCCTTCTCGCCCTCGTCGATACGGGTCGGCACGGGCAGGATGCGGATGTTCCGCTCCTGGTAGCGCTCCTCGATGTACCGGGCGACGGCCGAGGCGCCGTCGATGCTCTGGTCGCTCAGGGTGAAGCAGACGACGAGCACCTGGGGCATCTGGACCGTGCAGATGTCGGCGATGTCGCTGAGTCCGGTCCGGCTGTCGATCAGGGTGAAGTCGTAGTGGCGGCGCATGTCGTCGCCCATGGCGTCGAAGAACTGGCCGCCGCCGGAGTGCTCGTAGAAGTGGTCCCAGTCCATCCGTCCCACGACCGAGGAGTAGTCGCGGTTGCGGCGGCCCGCCGAGAGGAAGTCCAGGCTGCCGCCGCTGGGGAAGGACCAGTCGAGGGTGACGGCGTGCGGGCGGACGCGCGCGTAGGCGCGGTGCCAGTCCGGGGTGCGCTCGCCGGGCCGCCGGGCCTCCTCCTGGTACTCGGTGATCAGGTTGATCAGGCCCGGGGTGGCCTCCAGATCACGCAGGTTGAGGAAGGGGTGGAAGAACCGGTGCAGGCCCGGCGCCTCCAGGTCCCAGTCGACGGCGAGCACCCGGTAGCCGTTGGCCGCCAGGATCCAGGCGCAGTTGGCGAGCGCCATCGTGCGTCCGGTGCCGCCCTTGTACGAGTAGAACGTGATGACGGTCCCGTCACGGTTCTCGGCCATCTGGGGGGCCCTCCACCTGCTCGGCCTTGCTCTTCCCGGCGGCGCGCTGTTCTCGCTGGTCCCCGGTGCGGCGGCGGGCCGGCCGGCCGAGCCCGACCCCGTCCGGCAGGACGTGGGGCAGCGGGCTGCCGGGCCCGGCCGGCCTGTCCGTGCGCGCGGCGCTCTCGTAGTGCCTGACCGCCGACCGGACCGCCCTGGGGAGCTCCTGGCTGAAGGCTTCCAGAGTAGGCAGCCCGCCGCCCTGCGTCAGGTGGCCGGGGCTCTGCCGCAGCCGTGTCGCGAGCACTTCGTCCGCGACATGGCGCAACTCGGCCTCGCGCGGGGGTGATTCGGGGTCGGCGCGGTTCCAGGGAACCATCACGCTGAGCCATGGGCGGGGCTCGGCGCAGAGCAGCCGCACCAGCTCCCGGTGGCGCGGCGAGTCCAGCGCCCAGCGGTCGAGCAGCAGCAGCCCGGGGGCGTCGGGCGGCCCCGGGCGCAGCAGCCTGTCGGCGCTGTCCTCGAACTCCGCGAGGCGCACCGCGTAGTTGAGGTTGACGACGAGGTCGGCGGTGTGGCGGGCCAGCGGCCGTGCGGACAGCGGGTGGTACGGGTTCCAGTCGCTGGGCCGGGGGCCGTAGCAGTCGGGGCCGCGCCCGCGCGGCAGGCCGTCGCGGGAGCAGGCGAGAACGGTCACCTCCAGGTCGCGCCCGGGGCCGGGGGCCGCCCCGAAGGCGGAGGTGAGCGTCGCGTAGTCCTGGAGCGGGTCGCCGTCGGCCACCCGGGTCCGCTCCGCGACGCTCACGATGCGCTTGGCGAGCTGGTAGACGGCGTGTTCGTAGTGGTCGCGCAGATAGCTGAGCTTGATCATCCCGTAGAAGCCCTCGTCGGCGTACTCGTCACCGAAGTCCGCATGGTGGAACTCCAACCTGCGTGCGGGCTCGGGAAGTTGGTGCGGCAGTACGGGGATCCAGAGCGCGGGGATGATCGCCGGGGGTGAACGGTGCTCGCTGCGCGACTGGTGGAGGGTGTCGCGCCCGGCGAACGCGAACCACTCCCGGCCGCACTGCTCGCTGAGGAAGTAGCGCGGCGAGTAGAGCGGTACGAAGACGCGGCAGTGCGCCAGCGCCTCGGTGATCTGCCCCTGCCAGTCCTCGCCCGGGCGCACGTGCTGGTCCATGAACCCGGCGGGCACCCCGGCCGGGAGCGCGGTCAGCTGCATCACGTGCGCGGACAGGTCGCGGAAGAAGCGCTGCACCCAGAGGTTGGGATCCTTGTCCCGGGGATCGTTCTTCGGCATGTGCGCGTAGCTCAGGAAGAAGTACGGCCTCGGCTCGTGTCCCCCGCCCCGCGCGGCTCCGTGCGGCACCGCTCCCTCCCGGTCCGAGTGGGTGGGTCCTCAGTGTAGAAAGCGAGCGATCCACGGCGGAACCGCTTGTACGCGCCGATTCGGGGGCGTCCGGTCACCCGCGCGGCGCGTTGCGGGCCCGCCAGGCGTCCCGGTGGCGCCGGGCGGAGTTGGTGGCCGCGGCGAGCGCCTCGGGTGCGACCCGCTCCTCCCGCCAGGCCGCGGCGGTCTCACCCATCCCGGCGACGAAGCGTTTGCCCGGGCCGGTGAGCGCGCCGCAGCGGGCGAGCGTGTCGATCGCCTCCGACGTCTGCCGGCGCCAGCGCGCGAACTCCGCCTCGGCCCTGCCGCGCGCCGCCGGGGTGTCCGCGGTGGTGCGCCGCACCCGCCAGAAGTCGGTGACCGCCAGGTGGGCGTACGCGCCTTGGAGCAGGGCGCCCAGCGGTCTCGGGTCGTCGCGCCACGGGGCGTAGTAGCGGCCGGTGTCCTCCGGGTCGTACAGGTCGCAGCTGTCGAGCACCGCGCCCAGCTTCACGTGCTGGAACTCGTGGACGATCAGGAGGGCGAGCGGGGCCGGGGCGGACGGGCGGGCGGCGCCCACGGCCCCGAAGGCGTCCCGGCAGGTGGCGCTGGTGTCGCCGCCCGCCCGGGGGCTGAGCGGGGTGATGGACCGCAGTCCGGCGGCGATTCCCGGTGCGTACGAGGGCAGATGGCGCTGGATCAGGGACCAGGCTCCGGCGAGCGCGTCGGCCCAGGCGCGCGCCCCGGACGCCGGCAGCCGCTCCTCGGCCGGCCAGGGGTAGCGGTCGCGCAGCGGGTCGGTGTCCTCCAGGGCGACCGTCCAGCCGCTCGCCTCGAAGAGCCGTACGGGCTGCCAGTGCGGGGTGCGGCCGTCCAGGCCCTCGCCCCAGCCCATCTCGATCCTGCGGCCCCCTGCCCGTACGGTGAACCCGTAGGATTGCGCGGTCAGTTCGGCCTCTTCGGCGCCGCCCGGCAGCAGGGCCCGGCCGATGCCGGGCAGCCGCAGGGTGCCGTCGCGCAACGGCACGACGACGGTGTCGGCGCGCCGGGCCCGCAGCGCCGCCGACGCCGCGAGCTCCGCCAGACCGCCCGCGAGCGCGCCGGGTTCACGGCCGCCGAGGACGCCGAGCGCCCATGGCCGGAAGTAGGGGTGGCCGAGGGCGGCCTCCAGGGCGTGCGGCGCCGCCGCGTCCAGGTCGAGCAGCAGCTCCCAGGCGGCGGCCGCCCGGCGGTCCGCCGGGTCGGCCCGGCCGCCGAGGGCGGCGAGCAGGCCGCGGTTGAGGTCGAGCTGGGCCAGGGCGAGGCGGGCGACGGTGTCGGCGCCGCCCAGCCCGGCGGCCAACTCCTCGAAGTCGGCCGGTTCCAGGGCCTGTTCGGCCTCGGGCCGGGTGGTGGGCTCACCGGCCCGGGCGTGCGCCGGGTGCTCGGGGAGCGACTCGTGCGTGCGGATGTTCATGATCAGCGCCATCAGGTCGGGGCAGAACACGGACGGATTGTCGAAGCCGGTTCCGGTCCGGTAGCGGTGGGCGTAGAGGCCGCCGCCGCAGGACGCGACCACGGGACAGGCGGTGCACTGCGCGCACAGCGCCTCGATCCCCTTCTGGCGGGCCAGCATCCCGGGGTGGGTGAGCACGTCGTCGAGGCTGTGCTCGAAGACGTTCATCCCGGTGGCCGGGGCGCCGTCGTAGGACGTCTTGAGGCTGTCCGCCTGCTCGAAGGTGCCGTCGGTCTCGACGACCACCAGGTCGGCCGGGGCGAGCCCGAGGGACTCGGTGAGGCTGCTGCCGCCGCGCAGGGTGCGCTGGACGGATTCGAAGAGCCGTACGGGGACCGGGCGCCCCTGCCCGTCCCAGCGGCGGTACACGGCGTCGAGCCAGTCCGCGTACGGCGCCGGCGAGCCCGCGGGGCGCGGCGGCGGGTGGTCCCAGGTGGCGTGCGGCAGCAGGAAGTCGATGCGCGGCGGGTCCAGTCCGGCCAGCGCGTCGTACACCGCGACCGGGTCGTTCTCCAGGTCGATGGTGCACAGCAGCCCGGCGAACAGCTCCCGGTAGCGGGGCCGGCCGAGCAGGGCGACCGCGTCGAGGACCCGGGCGTGGCTGCTGCGGCCGTCGGCGTAGCGGCGGTGGCGGTCGTTGGCCGCCCGGTCGCCGTCGAGCGAGACGCCGACGTGGACACCGAGTTCACGGAAGAGCTCGCAGAACTCCTCGTCGAGCAGGACCCCGTTGGTGTGGACGCGCAGATCGAGGGTGCTGACGCCGCGCAGGGCGCGGTGCAGCTCCTCGGCGGCGCGTCTCAGGAGCGCGGGCCCGGCCAGCAGCGGCTCACCGCCGTGCAGCACCACATGGACGGCGGGCAGCCGGTGGGCCCGGGCGTGGGCGGCGATCCCGGCCGCCGTGGCGGCCAGGATCTCGTGCGAGACCGCCCTGGGCCGGCCGCGCCAGCTGGTGTCGGCGTGTTCGTACACATAGCAGTGGTCACACGCCAGGTCGCAGCGGCTGTGCATCTTCAGTACGACCTGCGACACCACCGGAGGCGACCGGTCCATGGCGCGGGGCCTCCGGCTAGAGCGCCGACTGGAAGGCGGCGACCGGAACCGTCGAGGCGTTCTCGGCGATCAGGCGCTGTATCTCCGCGGGGAGTTCCCCGCCGCGCGCCTTGGCGGCCTGTGTGTGCAGTGATGGCCGTTCACGGCCCTGGCGGTCGGGCGCCGCACAAGGTCGTTCGGCGGCCGTGACGAGATGTCCCATGAATCCCCCCACCGGCGGGCGTGCATCGTTGCGGGAGGGCTTTTGCCCTCTCCGCACTTGTCTTCCCCGCATCGGCCACTCTCGCACAGGACCGCGCCGATCGGTCCGACTCCCGTGCATGGATGGCCAGTTCGCGCCACCCGACGGATTCCGACGGCATGAATCCCGGGCCCCTCCGGCACCACGGGCCAACGCGCCGGAGGTCTCAGCGTTCGAACGGGACCGAGATCGCCATGGTCATCTCCACCGGCTCGGTGCCGTCGTTGCGGTAGACGTGGCTCGTGCTGGCCTCGAAGGAGACCGAGTGGCCCGCCGGGACGGGGTGTTCGGCGCCGTCCACCACCAGGGTGAGGGTTCCCGCGGTGACGTGGATGAGCTCGAAGGTACCCACCGGGTGCGGGTCGGAGGAGCTGCCGTCGCCGGGCATCAGGTGCCACCGCCACATCTCCAGCGGGCCGGGGGCCTCGGTGCCCGCGAGCAGCGTGCTGGAGCTTCCCTGCTCGGTGGACCAGAGCCGGACGGCCTGGTCCGGCGGCACGATCCGCACGCTGGGCCCGCTCTCGTAGTCGAGCAGGGTCGTGATGCTCACCCCGAGGGCGTCGGCGATCTTGACGACGGTGCCGACGCTGGGGTTGGTCCGGGCCTGCTCGATCTGGATGAGCATGCCGCGGCTGACTGCCGCGCGGGAGGCGAGCGCGTCCAGGGTGAAGCCGCGCTCGGTGCGCCAGCGCTTGACGTTGCGAGCCAGGGACTGGGTCAGCAGATCGAGGTCCGACACATTCCGTCCAAGATGGGAGCCGCCGGGAGCGGCAGACTAATATTTTGGATGACAAGTTCAGTATAGTGAACTACGGTCCGGTGCACCGAACCGTTCACCGCACTGTACTGCGAGGCACTCTCATGACGGCACTCTTCGCCCTGGCCACCAGCCTCCTGTGGGGGCTGGCCGACTTCGGCGGCGGGCTGCTCACCCGCCGTACGCCCGCGCTGACCGTGGTCGTCGTCTCGCAGTCCATCGCCGTCGTCGTCCTGGGCGCGGTCGTCGTGGCCACCGGCGGGTGGCACGAGGCCGGGCCCCAGCTCTGGTTCGCGGTGGCGGCGGGCGCCGTCGGCCCGGTCGCGATGCTCAGCTTCTACAAGGCGCTGGCGCTCGGCCCGATGGGCGTGGTCTCCCCGCTCGGCTCGCTCGGAGTGGCCGTGCCGGTCGGGGTCGGCCTGGTCCTCGGCGAGCGGCCCGGCGTGCTCCAGTTCGCCGGGATCGCCGTCGCCGTGGCAGGCATCCTCATGGCGGGCGGCCCGGAGCTGCGGGGCGCGCCGGTCCAGCGGCAGGCGATCGTGCTCACGCTGCTCGCCGCGTTCGGCTTCGGCGCGGTGATGGCGCTGATCGCGGAGGCGTCGACCACTCTCACCGGCCTGTTCCTCGCGCTCTTCGTCCAACGCGTCACCAATGTCGCCGTCGGCGGCACGGCGCTGTACGTCTCGGTGAAGCGCGGCGGCGACGCGCTGCCGGAGGGCGGGATCAGCGTGGTCCGCGCCGCGCTGCCCGCGCTCGCCTTCGTCGGCCTGGCCGATGTGGCGGCGAACGGTACGTACTCGATCGCCGCGCAGCAGGGGCCGGTCACCGTGGCGGCCGTGCTCGCCTCGCTCTACCCGGTGGTCACCGCGCTGGCCGCGCGGGGTGTGCTCAAGGAGCGGTTGCGCGGGGTGCAGGCGGCGGGGGCGGGGATCGCGTTGGTGGGCACGCTGCTGCTGGCGACGGGCTGACGACACGCCGGGGCGGAAGTTCGTCTACGGGTCGGTGGTGGGCTGGTCGCTCCCCCAAGTTCTCGACTTCGCTCGAACAGGGGGGACCCCCATCGCGGCGGAGCCGCACAATGTCACAGCCCCGCGCCCCTGGGCGCTTACGCCTCGTCCGTCGCCAACTCCGCCACCGCGAGCAGCTGTTCGGGGGTGACACCCTCGGGGATCGGCACCGGGGCCGGTGTGCGCAGCGGCGGCTGCCAGCCGTTCTCCCGGTCCCAGGTCCGTACGATCCGGGCGGGCGCCCCGGCCACCACGGCGTGGTCGGGCACCTCGCCCCGCACCACCGCGCCCGCGGCGACCACCACGTTGCGGCCGAGCCGGGCGCCGGGCAGCACGACGGCGCCGGTGCCGAGCCAGCAGCCCGGCCCGATCTCCACCGGCTCCATCCGCGGCCACTGCTTGCCCACGGGCTGGTGCGGATCGTCGTAGCTGTGGTTGGTGGAGGTGATGTAGACGTACGGGCCGCAGTACGTGTTCGAGCCGATGGTCACCGTCGTGTCCGCGATGACGTGGCTGCCCCGGCCGAGCACCACACCGTCCCCGAGCGTCAGGATCGGCTCGGAGCCGAGGTCGAGGCCCGGCATCAACCCGGCCGTCAGCGTGACCTGCTCGCCGATGATGCAGTGGTCGCCGAGCTCGATCCACGGCTCGCCGAAGACCGTGCCCTGCGGGAAGGCGAGCCGGGTGCCGGAGCCGATCCGGCGGAACCGCAGCCGCCCGGGGTGCTCGGCGGTGATCGCCCCCGCCTGCTGCACCCACTGCCAGCCGCGCTGGACCGCGCCCGCGGCCAGCCGGCGCCGCCAGGCGGTCAGCGATGAGAACGTGTTTCTGTTCTTCGGCACCCGCACACGGTACTCACCGCCGACTGGGCTGGTCAGCGCCGGGACCTGTGATCTTCCGCTCAGCCCGGGCCCGGGCGGTCAGCCGCCGTGCGCCTCACGGTGGTCCCTGGCCAGCCCCAGATACATCAGCGCGTTGACCTTGATGCCCTCGCGCTCCTCCTCGGTGAGTTCGCGCCTGACCTTGGCGGGCACGCCCGCGACGAGCGAGCCGGGCGGTACGACCATCCCCTGCGGCACCAGCGCCTGCGCGGCGACCAGCGAACCGGCGCCGATCACGGCCCCGTTGAGCACGGTCGCCCCCATGCCGATGAGCACGTCGTCCTCGACCGTGCAGCCGTGCAGCACGGCGTTGTGCCCGACCGAGACGCGCTCGCCGACCGTCACCGGGAAGCCGGGGTCCACATGGACCGTGCAGTTGTCCTGAATGTTGCTGTCGGCGCCCAGCACGATCGGGCCGCAGTCGGCCCGCAGCACCGTGTGGTACCAGACGCTCGCCCCGGCGGCCAGGGTCACCTCGCCCAGCACCACGGCGGTCGGTGCGGTGAACGCCGCCGGGTCGACCTGCGGCTTCTTCCCGCCCACAGCCACGACCAACGCCTGCTCTGCCATGCGCCACTCCTTCGTACGGATCTCATCGCACCCAGGGGCACGGTAGGCGACGGATCGCCGGGGTGTGCGCCCGGGTGGCCCGTACGATCGCCGGATGGCACTCTTCCGGATCGACCGGCGTACGGAGGCGGGCCCCGCCGAGGTCTGGCGGCGGCTCACCGACTGGGCCCGCCACTCGGGAAGCGTCCCGCTGACCCGGATCACCGTCACCACTCCCGCACCCACCGGCGTCGGCACGGTCTTCGTGGCCCGCACGGGCATCGGGCGCCTCGCGTTCGAGGACCCGATGGAGGTCGTGGTGTGGGAGCCGCCCGAGCGGGGACGGCCGGGGCGCTGCCGCATGGAGAAGCGCGGGCGGGTGGTCACCGGCTGGGCCGAGATCGAGGTGCGCCCCGGACCCGAGGGGGCCGGGGCGCTGCTCGTGTGGCGGGAGGACCTGCGGGTGTGGCGGCTGCCCCGGCTGCTCGATCCGCTGACCGTCCGCGCGGGACGGCTGGTGTTCGGCCGCGCGCTGACCGCGCTGCTCGGGGAGTGAACCGCCCGGGACCGGCGGCGTTCAGTCCGTGGCGGGCACGCTCTCGGCCCGGTCCGACTCGATCTCGGCGGACGCCTTCTTCGCGCGGTTCTTGACGATCAGCATCGAGACCACGCCCAACACGGCCGCGAGCCCCAGACCCACGTACGAGAAGTTCTTCAGCCAGGACTCGGCGACCACGCCGATGTAGTAGATCGCGGCCGTCGTACCACCCGCCCAGCAGATGCCGCCGAGCACGTTGGCGATGAGGAACTTCCAGTACGGCATGTGCAGCACGCCCGCCAGCGGGCCCGCGAAGATGCGCAGCAGCGCGATGAAGCGGCCGAAGAAGACCGCCCACATGCCCCACTTCTTGAAGGACTTCTCGGCCATGGCGACATGGCCCTCGCTGAAGTGCTTGGGGAACTTGGCGCCGAGCCAGGCGAGCAGCGGTCTGCCGCCCTTGCGGCCGATCGCGTACCCGATCGAGTCACCGACGACCGCGCCCACGACGGCGGCGGCGCCGAGGATCACCGGGTTGATGTGACCTTCCTGGGACGCCAGCAGCGCGGAGCTGACGAGGACGATCTCGCCCGGCAGCGGAATGCCGAGGCTCTCCAAGCCGATGACCAGCCCCACCAGGAGGTAGACACTGACCGCGGGGATGTTCTCCAGCCACTCCTGGATGTGCAAGGCCCGTTTCCTCCCGATCGCGGCGGGCCGACGCCCGGCGTGCGCCCCCCTTGGCGCACGCCGGGAAGCCTACCCGCTCACACCGCGTCGACCGCGTCCCAGAAACCGCACCGGTGTGCGCGGGCGACCATGGTGACCACGGCGTTACCGTCCGCCGACGCCGTGCGCAGCCGCAGCGCCCGGCCCGGGGAGCCGTCGCCGGACCACTCCGGCATGGCGGGCTGCCCGGCCGCCCGGGGCGGGTTCCCGTGCAGGAAGGAGCCCCAGTACGCGGCCATCTGCCGGGCCAGCGCCCGCTGTTCGAGGTCGAACGGCGCATCGAGGCCGAAGTGGCGGAAGAGGTACTGCACCTCGTTCACATGGGTGGCCCCCAAGTCGAGGTCGGTGTGCAGGGCGCGCAGCGAGGCGAAGGGCGGCGAGGTGCGGTCGGCGAACCGGGTCGCATCGCGTACGCCCCGCCAGGGCGCGGCCGGGCGCGGCGCCGTCCAGCGCAGCGCGCCGACCGGCTGTTCGGCGCAGGGAATTCCCAGGAACTGCCGCCCCTCGCCGGTCGTTTCCCCTTCGAGCAGACCGGAGTGGGTGCGTACGAGGGTGGGTCCGGGGGTGAGCGCCCCGGCAGGGACGGGGGTGAGCGGGGCCGCCGCGCAGGCGGTCGTGAGGAGCAGAGCCGTGCGGATCCGGGCCGCGAGCCGGACCCGTATCCCGCCGTCGCTCATCGCCGGACCTCCCCGTGGCCGGTGAGCCGGATGTCGCGCGCGGAGGCGCCCACCTCCACGCGGCGGCGGCCGGTGCCCAGGACCCAGCCGTGCCGGGCCGGGTCCCAGGACGAGAGCGTGCGGGCGGGGAGCGTGACGGTGACCCGGCGCGTACCGCCCGGGGATAGCTCCAGGCGCCGGTAGCCCGCGAGCGCGCGCTCGGCCTGGTCGAGGCGGAGGTGCCGCGAGCGGCCGACGTAGACCTGCGCGACCGTGGTGCCGGTGCGGCGGCCGGTGTTGCGGACGGTGAAGGTCACCGAGAGCCCCCCGCGCTCGGCGCGCACGGACAGGTCGTCGTAGACGAAGGCCGTGTACGACAGGCCGTGGCCGAAGGGGAAGAGCGGTGCGACGCCCGCCGCGTCGTACCAGCGGTAGCCGAGGTGGATCCCCTCGCTGTACTCCTCGACGCCGTCGACGCCCGGGTAGCGGCGCGGGTCGCCCCCCACCGGGTGGCGCTCGTCGGAGACCGGGAACGACTGGGTGAGCCGCCCGCCCGGGTCGCAGTCGCCGAAGAGCACCGCGGCCGTGGCCGCCGCACCCTCCTGGCCGGGGTAGTACATCTGGAGCACCGCGGCGGTCCGCTCCAGCCAGGGCATGGTGGTGCTGGAGGAGGTGTTGAGGACCACGGTGGTACGGGAGTTGACGGCGGTGACCGCGTCGATCAGCGCGTTCTGGTGGCCCGGGAGCGCGAGGGTGGTGCGGTCGGCGCCCTCGGTGGCGTCCTCGTACGCGAAGAGGACCACGCTCTCGGCCGCGCGCGCCACGCGCACCGCCTCGGCGACGTCCGCGGCCCGGGTCGCCCCGGTGGTCCGGCGCAGCCGGATCAGCTGCCCGTCGGCGCCGCCCTTCGCGGTGATCTTCAGCGGGTGCGGACCGGCCGCGAGCCGCACGGTGGCCCGGCGCACGGAGAGCCCGTCGGGGGCGGCGCTGACCAGGCCGCCCGCGAAGTACTCGCCGTTGCCCGGGGCGAACGGGAAGAGCTCGGTGCCGTCGAGGAGGACGACGGGCCGCTCACGTCCGGAGTAGTGGATGACCAGGGTCCACTCGTCGGCCTCGGCGGCGGTGAGGGTGCCGTCGTACGTCCAGGTCGCGCCCGCGGCGACGTGCTGTCCCTCGAGGTCGGCGCCGGGCGAGACGGCTCCGGCGGGCAGGGCCCGGCCGAACAGGTCCTCGCCGAGGGCGTGGCGCACCCACGCGCCCTTGCCCGCCCGCTCCCTGATGGCGTCCAGGGGACTCGCGGCCCGGACCGGCACCACATGGGCGCTGCCGCCGCCGCTGACGAAGGGGAGCGAGCCGGTCGGGCCGATCACGGCGAGGGAGCGGGCGGCGGCGCCCGTGAGCGGCAGGGCGTGGTGCTCGTTGCGCAGCAGTGTGGCCCCGGCCTTGGCCACCTTGAGCGCGGTGCGGGCACCGGCGGCCGGGTCGCGGTCGGGGCGGGCCGGAACGCTGCCGTCGAGCAGCCCGAAGCGCTCCATGACGGTCAGGACGCGGCGCACCGAGCGGTCCACCAGCGCCTGGGGGACGCTTCCGCCCCGGACCGCCTGCTTGAGGGCGGCACCGAAGTGGGTGCCGTCGGGCATCTCCATGTCGAGCCCGGCGCGGATCGAGGCGGCCGTGGAGTGGGCGGCGGACCAGTCCGTCATCACCCACCCGTCGAAGCCCCAGGTGTCCCGCAGCACCCCGGTCAGCAGGTCCGCGTTCTCGCAGGCGAAGGTGGAGTCGACCTTGTTGTACGCGCCCATGACGGCACCGGCGCGGGCGGCCACCGCCGCCTCGAAGCCGCGCAGCTCCGCCTCGTGCATGGTCTGCTCGTCGGCCCGCACGTCGACGGACATGCGGCCCTTCTCCTGGTTGTTCAGGGCGAAGTGCTTGACCGTGGCGATCAGGCCCTGCCCCTGGATGCCGCTCACCTCCTCGGCGACGAGGTCGGCCGAGAGCAGCGGGTCCTCGGAGAAGGTCTCGAAGTTGCGGCCCGCGTACGGGGTGCGGATCAGGTTGACCATGGGTGAGAGCAGCACGTCCTGGCCGAGCGCGCGTCCCTCGCGGCCGATGACCTCCCCGTACTCCCGGGCGAGCGCGGGGTCGAAGGCGGAGGCGAGCAGCACCGGGGCGGGCAGCGCGGTCGCGTGCTTCGTGACGCGGACCCCGGCGGGCCCGTCCGCGAGCCGCAGGGGCGGGATGCCGAGCCGGGGTACGCCGGGGACGTAGCCGGCCTGGCCGAGGCTCTGGGGGTCGTCGGCGCCGTGCAGGAAGGTCAGCTTCTCGTCGAGGGTGAGGCGGCGGATCAGCGACGCGACGCGGGGGCTCGCGGCGGGGGCCGCGGCGGCTGCGGTCCCAGCGGCGCGGGGCCCGGCGGCCCGGGCGGGCAGGGCGCTCCAGCCGGTCGCGGCCGCGGCGACCGTGACGGCGCCGCCGAGCAGCCACAGGGCGGACCTGCGGGAAACGGTGTCGGACATGACCGTCACTCCTTTGTGTGCGGGCACGGCGAGGTGACACGTGCAAACGGCAGGGCGTGCTTCGGCTTCTGAACACACCATGCGCCAGAACCCTGTTGACGCGCCGTCAGGCGCCTCGTGTTGTCCGAGAAAGCCAGGACCGGCCCGGAAAGGAGTCAATAAGTTGAACAAGAAACGGATCCGGCCCCGAGCGCAGGACACTCGGGGCCGGATCCGTTCGGGAACCGCGTGGATCAGCTGTGCGGGCGCAGGGTCCAGACGACGGTCATCTCGCCGGTGACGGCGCCGTCCTCACGGGTGATCGCGATGGCGACCGGGAACTCGGGCCGCTCCCCCGCGTCCAGCTCCGCGACGACGTCCGCGATCGGGCGGCCCAGCGTGGCGGTGGCGGTGACCACGCCCATGGCGAGCTTCTTGTAACCGATCTCCGCCCTGACGGCGAGCGGCACGGCACGGTTCATCTGGTCGCCGAAGGCGGCGATCACGATGGCACCGCTGGCGGACTCGGCGAGCGTGAACATCGCGCCGGCATGCGGTCCGCCCACGTGGTTGTGGTAGTCGGCCTGGTCGGGCAACCGGACCACGGCCCGCTCGGGGGTGGTCTCCAGGAACTCCAGGTTGAGGGTCCTGGCCATGGGAACGGTCGCGGCGAGCATCTCGCCGACGGACATCTGATCAGCGCTCATGGCATCGGATGTTACCCGTGAGTAGTAGACCTTGACCATCCCCTCACAGGGGCGGACGTTGGAGCCGCGACCCGCCCCCTCTATGGTTACTCGCCATGTGGCAAGGACAGCAGCCGCCCGGGGGCGAGCAGAATCCGCAGGACCCGAACCAGAACCCGTACCAGCAGCCGGGGTACCAACAGCCCAACCCGTACCAGCAGCCGACGCAGCCGGGGTACCAGGCACCGCCGCCCCAGGCACCGCCCGGCGGCCACCAGCAGCCGGGATACGGATATCCGCAGCAGCCCAACCCGTACCAGCAGCCGACCGTGCCGCAGTACCCGGTGGGGGCGCCGCCCGGACCGCCGGTGCCGCCGCAGAACGACGGCGGCGGCAAGAAGAAGACGACCCTGATCGCCATCGTCGCGGCGACCGCGGTCGTGGCCGCGGCGGTCGTCACCGGCGTCGTCGTCATGAAGGACGACGGCAAGAAGGACGACAAGGCCGACGGCAAGAAGCCGGCGCAGAGCTCCCCGGCTCCGGCGCAGGCGTCGTCGCCCGCCGCCCAGCCCAATCCGCGCGGCGACTCCATGCAGGAGACGAAGCCGACCATCGAGGGCTGGAAGGTCATCACCAACCCCAAGTGGGGCACGGCCTTCGACGTCCCGTCGGACTGGGAGTTCAAGGGCCCGAGCTGGGCCGGTGGCTTCGAGGACCACGCCAACCCGACCGGGAAGCCGATCATCATGCAGTCGGCGCCCGCGTACTACAAGCCCAAGTGGTGCACCGAGGACTCCAACCACGACGGCAACACCGAGGACACCGAGCTCGCGGGCACCGGCACCAAGGGCGCCGACGGCGCGAAGAACACCGACGAGGTGGCCGAGAACCAGGTGCCGTGGTGGGTGTACGGCGCGTACACCCAGCCGGACAAGGACATCATCAAGATGACCAAACCCGTCCCGTACACCACCAAGTCGGGCATCGTGGGCAGTCTCGCCCGCGCGTCGGCGACCGGGGTCAAGAAGACCAGCAAGTGCGACACCGACGGCAAGGCGGTCACCTTCGGCTTCAAGAACGCCAAGGGCGACTTCGTGGCCTGGAGCCTCTACTCGGTCACCGGGGTCAACGGCGCGGTCACCGACGAGACGATCGACAAGATCCTCAGCACGGTCCGCCTCGCCGGTCAGCCCACCGGCTGACGCCTGTCCGTTCGCGGTGACACCCCCGGCGCCGCGTACGGCACGGCGATCGGTTTGGCACATCGAGACGGCGACGGCGATAGTCCACAGGTGACATCTGCCGCCGCCGTCTCCCGCTTCCGCCGTCCCACCTGGGCGGGCCGCAATTACACGCTGCTGACCGCCGCCGCGATCGTGACCAATCTGGGCAGTCAGGGCGCCCTGATCGCCTCGGCGTTCGCGGTGCTGCAGGCGGGCGGCGACGGCGGTGACGTGGGCCTGGTCGCGGCGGCCCGTACCGTGCCGCTCGTCCTCTTCCTGCTCGTCGGCGGCGCGCTCGCGGACCGAATGCCCCGGCACCGGGTGATGGTCTCCGCCAACAGCCTCAACTTCCTCTCCCAGGGCGCCTTCGCGCTGCTCGTGCTGACCGGCACGCCGCAGCTGTGGCAGATGCTGGCGCTCAGCGCGCTCGGCGGCGTGGGCCAGGCGTTCTTCGGCCCCGCCTCCGAGGGGATGCTGATGTCCAGCGTGGAAGGCGAAGAGGCCGGGCGCGCCTTCGCGCTGTACCGGATGGCGATGCAGGGCGCGGGCATCGGCGGCGCCGCCCTCGGCGGGGCGCTGATCGCCGCCGTCGGACCCGGCTGGGTGCTCGCCGTCGACGCGGCCGCCTTCGCCGTGGCGGGCGGGCTGCGCGCCTTCATCGACGTACGCCACATCCCGCCGCGCGAGCCCGGCGGCGGCATCGTCGCCGATCTGCGCGACGGCTGGCGGGAGTTCATCGGCCGCCCCTGGCTCTGGGCGATCGTGGCGCAGTTCTCGATCGTCAACGCCGTCGTGGTGGCCGCCGACGCGGTGTACGGGCCGCTGGTCGCCCGGGACCAGCTGGGCGGGCCGGGGCCGTGGGGCCTGGCGCTCGCCGCGTTCGGGGCGGGCACGGTCGGCGGCGCCCTGGTGATGATGCGCTGGAAGCCGCGTCGGCTGCTGTTCGTGGGCTCGCTCTGCGTCTTCCCCCTCGCCCTGCCCTCCGCCGCGCTCGCCGTGCCGGTGCCGATCGGGGTGCTGGTCGCGGTGATGTTCCTGACCGGTGTGTCGATCGAGGTGTTCGGCGTCTCCTGGATGACCGCGATGCACCAGGAGATACCCGAGGAGAAGCTGTCGCGGGTCTCCGCGTACGACTGGCTGGGCTCGCTCGCCGTGGTGCCGCTGGCCACCGCGCTCGCGGGTCCGGCCGAGACCGCCTTCGGCCGGGCCTCCGCGCTGTGGGGCTGCGCGGTGGTGATCGTGGTCCTGACGGCGGCGGTGCTCACCGTCCCGGACGTACGGAACCTGACGCGCCGCACCGCGCCGGTCGCCGGGGGACTGCCCGCGCCGGACACGGACGCGGTTCCCGTCTCAGCCGATACCGAACGCCCCCTCGGGGGGCTCGGGTGACGGCTTCGCCTCGCTGTCCGGTACGGGCCTCGCGCCGCCGGTGAACCGCCGCAGCGCGTCGCCGTGCTCGACCCTGGCGGGGAAGGCGTCCCCGGCGGTCAGCCGGGCGAGGGGGGCGATCGGCAGCGGCCCGTGCGAGGCGAGCAGCACCACGTTGCCGAACCGCCGCCCGCGCAGCACCGAGGGCTCGGCGATCAGCGCGACCTGGTCGAACACCGCCCGGAAGGTGGCCAGTTGGGGGCGGAGGAAGTCGAAGGGCGCGCCGTCGGCGAGGTTGGCCGCGTAGAGCCCGCCCGGCCGCAGCACCCGCTCGGCGGTCCGCGCGTACTCGACCGAGGTGAGGTGCGCGGGCACCCGGGAGCCGCCGAACACGTCCGCGAGGAGCAGATCGGCCGAGTCCGCCGGTGCGGCCTCGGCCCAGGCGCGGGCGTCGGCCGCGTGCACCCGGATCCCACAGCCGTCGGGCAGCGGCAGATACCCGGTGACCAGGGCGAGCAGCCCGCGGTCGGCCTCCACGACGTCCTGGCGCGAGCCCGGCCGGGTCGCCGCCAGATAGCGCGGCAGGGTGAGCGCGCCGCCGCCGAGGTGGAGCACGTCGAGCGGTACGCCCGGCTCCCCCGCGCAGTCGACGACATGCGCGAGCCTGCGGACGTACTCGAACTCGATGTACGTCGGGTCGTCGAGGTCGACGTACGACTGGGGCGCACCGTTCACGGTGAGCAGCCAGGCCCGCTCCCGGTCCACGTCGGGCATCAGCTTGGCGGTGCCCCAGTCCACTGTCCGGCTGACCGGTATCGGCTCGTTCACCGTCCCATTGTGCGCCAGGCGCTCCGCTGGAAACGGGGTTCATTGGCCGCGGGTTGTCTGTGGCCGGTCGCGGAGTTCCCCGCGCCCCTGAAGGGGCGCGGTACCGCGGCGGACTTCCACAAGTCCGCTTGGTTGCGCCGCGCCCCTACGCCCAGAGCTCCGCGACGGCGGCCGCGTGGGCGGCTGCCTGGGCGCGGCCGGCGCGGGCGGCCGGGGCGCGGCGGGACGGCTCCAGGGAGTTGCGGCCGAAGGCGCGGCGGGCGGCGGAGTCCGGGGTGATGAGCTCGACGCGCGCGCCCGCGGCGGCCAGCTCGGCCACCTGGGTGCGCGGCGAGTCCAGCGGGCCGCCGCCGAGCGCCAGAGGCGCGAGGACCAGCACCCGGTCGTATCCGGCGGCGAGCTGGGCGTTGGCCGGCGAGTGCACTCCCCCGTCGATCCAGCGGCGGCCCTCGACGGTGACGGCGGGCCACACCCCGGGCACCGCGCAGCTGGCGGCGACCGCGTCCACCAGTTCCACGCCGCTCTCCCGGTCGAAGATCCGCAGTTCGCCGCTGTCCGCCGCGACCGCCGTGATCCGCAGCCGCCGCGCCGGCCACTCGTGCGCGACCAGCCGTCCGGCGATCACCTTGCGCCGGGCCGCCTCCGGGCCCGTGCCACCGGCGAGCGCCACCCGGCCCAGCTTTCTGCCGTATTCCTCGGGGGTACGGGAGGTCAGCGCCGCGCGGGCGAACCGGAACAGCGCGGCCGGCCCCAGATTCGCCGGGATCTCGCCGTCGGGCCGGGCGAGCTGACGCTCATACAGCTGCGGCAGCCCGATCCGCCCCGAGGTGATCTGCGCGGCGACCACCGAGCCCGCCGAGCTGCCGACCACCAGCTCGGCGCCGGTCACGTCGACGCCCGCCTCGGCGAGCCCGTACAGCATGCCGATCTCCCAGCCCACGCCGGTGATTCCGCCCGCGCCGAGCACCAGTGCCGTGTCTCCCATGCCCGAAGCATGGCGGAAGACGTGGGTCCCGCCTCCGCCGGGGGTGCCGGAGGAGGCGGGACCCGCGTCTTCCGCCGGTCGGAGTTCGGCCGCCGGTCAGAGGAGGCCGGTGACCGTCCCGGCGCCGACCGTGCGTCCGCCCTCGCGGATCGCGAAGCCGAGCCCGGGCTCCAGCGGAGTGTCCCGGCCCAGCTCGACGGTCATGGTGACCGTGTCGCCGGGGCGCGCCACCGCCGCCTCGCCGAGGTCCACGTCCCCGACCACGTCCGCGGTACGGATGTAGAACTGCGGCCGGTAGCCGGTGGCGACCGGGGTGGTCCGCCCGCCCTCGCGCGCCGACAGGACGTACACCTGCGCGGTGAAGCGGCGGCTGGGCGTGACGCTGCCGGGCGCCGCGACCACATGGCCACGCCGCACCGCGTCGCGGGGCACCCCCCGCAGCAGCAGCGCCACGTTGTCCCCGGCCTCGGCGGACTCCATCGGCTTGCCGAAGGTCTCCAGACCGGTGACGACCGTGTCCACGTCCGCGCCCGGCACCTCGACGCGATCGCCGACGCGGACCGTGCCGCGCTCGACGGCTCCGGTGACGACCGTTCCGCGGCCGGTGATGGTCAGCACGTTCTCCACCGGCAGCAGGAACGGCGCGTCGGTGTAGCGGACCGGCATCGGCACATAGGTGTCGACCGCGTCGAGCAGCGCCTCGACCGCCGCCGTCCAGCGCGGGTCGCCCTCCAGCGCCTTCAGCCCGGAGACCCGGACGACGGGCACCGAGTCGCCCCCGTACCCGTGCGCCGAGAGCAGGTCGCGGACCTCCAGCTCGACCAGGTCGGTCAGCTCCTCGTCACCCGCGTCTGCCTTGTTGAGCGCGACCACGATGTGGTCGACGCCGACCTGGCGGGCGAGCAGGACGTGCTCGGCGGTCTGCGGCATGATCCCGTCGAGTGCGGAGACGACGAGGATCGCCCCGTCCAGCTGGGCGGCGCCGGTGACCATGTTCTTGACGTAGTCGGCGTGCCCGGGCATGTCGACGTGGGCGTAGTGGCGGGTGTCGGTCTCGTACTCGACGTGCGCGATGTTGATGGTGATGCCCCGCGCGGCCTCCTCCGGCGCCCGGTCGATCCGGTCGAACGGGACGAACGTGCCGGTGCCGCGCGCGGCGAGGACCTTGGTGATGGCGGCGGTCAACGTGGTCTTGCCGTGGTCGACATGACCCATCGTGCCGATGTTGAGATGGGGCTTGGTGCGTACGTATGCCGTCTTGGGCATGGCTGTGTCCCTCGGATGCCGAATGACTCGAAGCTGCGACGGGACCCCTGGATCCGGCCGACCCTCCCCCTGCGGGGTCCGCGGGTCTCTCCGGGAAGGGTCAGCTTCGGGCGCCGCCGAGGGGCGCTGCGTCAGCGGCGATTGCCGCGATGGCGACGATTGCCGCTGCGGCGAGGGCAGCCTTCGGCGCGTCCGCGACTGCGGACGGCGCTGCGGGGAAGGCGTGCCGGAACATGCTGCCGATCATGCCCCGGCGCGGGGCGGGCGTCGAATGGTTTTCGGCGGCGGGGAGTTGGGGGCCGGGGGCTTGGCGGGGCGGCGCCGCTGTCGGCACCCGCGTCTGCCGACGGAGGCACGGCCGGGCCGCCCGCGGCGCGGCGCCAAGGCGTGCCCGGCGAGAGGGCGGAGCTCGGCGCGGGCGTCCACAGCGCGGCGCCAAGGCGTGCCCGGCCAGACGGCGGAGCTCGGCACGGGCGTCCACAGCGCGGCGCCAAGGCGTGCCCGGCCAGACGGCGGAGCTCGGCACGGGCGTCCACGGCGCGGCGCCAAGGCGTGCCCGGCCAGACGGCGGAGCTCGGCACGGGTGTCCACGGCGGGGGCTCGTCCGTCTCGGATGTGGGCGCTGTTCGCCCCGCGTACGGCCACAAGGCGACGCCCGTTACGGCGATCACATGCCCCGGTCGGTTACTCTCCCCGGATGCTCGACGACCTAGTCGCCCGACCGTCCGCCGGGCTCGCCGTGCGCTGCACCAGGGCCCTGCTCTCGCCCTGGTCGCGGCTGGCCCTCCTGGTGCTGGTGCTCGCGGCGGCCGCCACGACCGTGCTGCTCCTCGAACCGCAGCGGCTGCTCGCCGACGGCTGGCCGCACCGGCTGAGCGGCGGCGCGGCGGTGGTCCTGTTCGGTGTGGCGTACGGCCTGTGCACCGCGGCGTTCGTCCCGCGCCCCCTGCTCAACCTGGCCGCGGGCGCGATCTTCGGGTCGCAGGCGGGCCTGCCGTCCGCGCTCGCCGGGACGGTGCTCGGCGCCGGGATCTCGTTCGGCCTCGGCCGGGCGCTCGGCCAGGACGCGCTCCGGCCGCTGCTGCGGGGCCGCTGGCTCAAGGCTGCGGACGGCCAGCTCAGCCGGCACGGATTCCGGTCGATGATGGCTATCCGGCTCTTCCCCGGCGTGCCGTTCGCGGCGGCCAACTACTGCGCGGCGGTCTCCCGGATGGGCTGGCTGCCGTTCCTGCTCGCGACGGGCCTCGGATCGGTGCCGAACACGGCGGCGTACGTGGTCGCGGGCAGCCGCGCCGCGTCCCCGACCTCGCCGGTGTTCCTGATCGCGATGGGGTTCATCGCGGTGTCGGGCCTGGGCGCGGCCGCGGTGGCGTGGCGGAAGCGGCACCGGTTGAGCGGACGGGCGGAGACGCCGGAGGCACCCGCCGCGTCCGGGGCGCCCGCCGGGCCGGAGGCGCCCACCCCTGCCACCACGCAGGTGCCCGTCGCCCCGCCCGCGCCCGACAGGACCGCATAACTCCCGCTTCATCTCGGGCCTGTACGCTGCCCTCCGACCGGCCGTCGATCACACCATCACACCGGCCGTCGGATCGTCGTGCCCGCAACCGTCTTCAGCACCCGGGATGGCCCACGCCCCATGTCTTGGTTCGAATCGTTCATACTCGGGCTTGTCCAGGGGCTCACGGAGTTCCTGCCGATCTCCTCCAGCGCGCACCTCCGCCTCACCGCGGCCTTCGCCGACTGGCAGGACCCGGGACCGGCGTTCACCGCGATCACGCAGATCGGCACCGAGACCGCCGTCCTCATCTACTTCCGCAAGGACATCGTCCGGATCATCTCGGCGTGGTTCCGCTCGCTCACCGACCGGCAGATGCGCGGCGACCAGGACGCCCGGATGGGCTGGCTGGTCATCGTCGGCTCGATCCCGATCGGCGTGCTCGGCATCGTCCTCAAGGACCAGATCGACACCACCTTCCGCGATCTGCGGGTCATCGCCACCACGCTGGTCGTGATGGGCGTCGTCCTCGGCATCGCCGACCGCCGCGCCGCCCGGGACGAGGCGGGCGGCCGCCACCGCGCGGCCACGCAGCGCAAGTCGCTCCAGGACCTGAGCGTCAAGGACGGCCTGGTCTACGGCCTGTGCCAGGCCATGGCCCTGATCCCGGGCGTCTCCCGCTCGGGCGCCACCATCAGCGGCGGCCTGCTGATGGGCTACACCCGTGAGTCCGCGGCCCGCTACTCCTTCCTGCTCGCCATCCCGGCGGTACTGGCCTCCGGCGTCTTCGAACTGAAGGACGCGGGCGGCGAAGGCCAGGCCCCGATGGCCGAGACGCTCTTCGCCACGGTGATCGCCTTCGGCGTCGGGTACGTGGTCATCGCGTGGTTCATGAAGTTCATCTCCAGCAAGAGCTTCATGCCCTTCGTGATCTACCGCATCCTGCTCGGGGTCGTCCTCTTCTTCCTGGTCGGCGCCGACGTCCTCAGCCCGCATGCGGGGGAGGTCACGGGCGGCTGACAAGGCCCGGGGAGGCGCGTCTCACTCCCCGAACGCCCCATGCCGCCCCGCACCCCCCGCGAACCGGGCCGCCCCCTCCCCCGCCCGCTCCAGCGACCGTACGCCGTGCGCGAGTTCGTTGCGCAGGGCCTCCGGCTCGGGCAGGGGCTCCTGCTCCAGGAGGGAGAGGCGGTCCTCGCGGAGGCAGAGTTGGGGGAACGCCGCGATCTCCGACGCCAGCTTCTCGGCCGCCGCGCGGGCCGTTCCGTTCGGCACCACCCGGTCGGCCAGGCCGATCGCGAGCGCCTCGGCCGCGTCCACCGGGCGGCCGGTCAGGACCAGGTCCATCGCGCGGCCCGCGCCGATCAGCCGGGGCAGCCGTACCGTACCGCCGTCGATCAGCGGCACGCCCCAGCGGCGGCAGAAGACGCCGAAGACCGCGTCCTGTTCGGCCACCCGCAGGTCGCACCAGAGCGCCAGCTCCAGGCCGCCCGCCACGGCGTGTCCGGAGATCGCCGCGATCACCGGCTTGGTCAGGCGCATCCGGGTCGGGCCCATCGGGCCGTCGCCGTCCTCGGTCACCGCGTTGCCGTGCTCGGTGCCGATCGCCTTGAGGTCGGCGCCCGCGCAGAACGTGCCGCCCTCGCCCCAGAGCACCGCGACCGCCGCCTCGTCGTCGGCCTCGAAGGCGCGGAAGGCATCGGCGAGCGCGCGGGCGGTGGGACCGTCCACGGCGTTGCGCGCGTGGGGGCGGGAGAGCACCACGGTCGTGACGGGGCCGCTGCGCTCGCTGCGGACGGAAGCACGGGCGGAGGCGGCGGAATCGCTCGGTACGGTCATGGCGCCCACCGGTAGCACGCGCCGCCCGACGCGCACAAGAACGGGGCCGTCCAGGTTGTCGACCGCCGAGGCCCTTGGCCCCCCGCTCCCGCTGCCGGAGACTGTGGCGATGACCCAGCGTGTGGAACTCTCGACCGTGATGGACCGGCTCGCCATCGATGAACTCGTCACGGGCTACGCGGCCGCCGTCGACGACGCCGACTGGTCCGCGTACGGGGAGCTGTTCACTCCCGACGGGCGCGCCGACTACCGCACGGCGGGCGGTGTGGAGGGGCCGGCGGCCGAGGTCGCGGCCTGGCTCGCGGAGACCATGCGGCTCTTCCCGGTCCGCCAGCACCTGATCGTCAACCGGCTGCTCACCCTCCAGGACCTCGGCGGCTACCCGGGCGACCGGGCCCAGGTGCGTGCCGACTACCTCAATCCCATGCGGTTCGGCGCGCAGGACAACGGCGACGGCGGACCGGTGGAGCCCAACTTCGTCTCCGGCGGCCGGTACGCGTTCTCGGTGCTGCGTACCGACGCGGGCTGGCGGCTGCGCGAGGTGACCGTGCACGAGAAGTGGCGGCATGCCTCGGGGGCGCTCGGCACGGGCTGAACGGGGCGTACGGGCGCGCGACGGGGCGGACTCGCCGGGCGGGCGGGCCATCTGGGCGGCGGCCGCCCCGCTGCCGCAGACTGAGGGCGCACACTGGGGACACGCCCGGGCGGAAACCACTGCTCATGGGCGGGGGCGAGGAGGCGTGGCATGCGGGTTCCGGTCGGGCTGCGGCACGGTCTCACGGGGCTGCGGCACCGTCTGATGGTGTCGCGGTGGTGGCGGGGCACGGCGGCGCTGCTCGCCGGGGCGCTCCCGGCACTGGCGTTCCCGGCGCCGGGCCTGTGGTGGTTCGCGTACGTCGCGCTGGTGCCGTGGCTGCTGCTGATCCGCTCGGCCCGCGACGGGCGGCGGGCCGCGCTCGACGGCTGGCTGGGCGGCACCGGGTTCATGCTCGCGGTGCACCACTGGCTGATGCCGAGCCTGACCGTCTTCATCGTCGTCCTGGCCGCGCTCCTGGGGCTGCTGTGGGCGCCGTGGGGCGTCCTCGTGCGCTCGACGCTCGGCGGGCCCGGCGCGGGCAGGCCCTCGCCGCAGCGCGCGACGGCCGCGCTCGCCGTGCTGCCCTCGGGCTGGCTGATGGTCGAACTGGTCCGCTCCTGGCAGGGGTTGGGCGGCCCGTGGGGGGTGCTCGGCTCCAGCCAGTGGCAGGTGGTCCCGGCGCTGCGGCTCGCCTCGGTCGGCGGGGTCTGGCTGGTGAGCCTGTTCGTGGTGGCCGCCAACGTCGCGGTGACGGTGCTGCTCGTCTCCCGCCCGGCGCGTACGCCCGTGGTGGCCGCGGTGCTCGCCGGGGCCGTCGCCGCCGGGGCGGTGTGGGCGTGGGCGCCGCGTCCCGAACGGGCGGGCCGGGTGCGGGTCGCCGTCGTCCAGCCGGGCATGTACGAGAGCGCCGACGCCCGCTTCGCCCGCAGCGAGGCCCTGACCCGGGAGCTGGCGGGACGGGACGTGGACCTGGTGGTGTGGGGCGAGAGCAGCGTCGGCTCCGACCTGAGGGCCCGGCCGGACCTCGCGGCCAGGATCGCCGCGCTCTCACGGGCGGTGGGCGCTGACATCCTGGTGAACGTGGACGCCCGCCGCGCCGACCGGCCGGGGATCTTCAAGAGCTCGGTGCTGGTCGGGTCGGACGGGCCGACGGGCGACCGCTACGACAAGATGCGGCTGGTGCCGTTCGGCGAGTACATCCCGGCCCGGTCGCTGCTCGGCTGGGCCACCTCGGTCGGCAAGGCCGCGGGCGAGGACCGGCGCCGGGGCTCGACGCCGGTGGTGATGACACTGCCGGACGGGCTGCGGATCGGCCCGGTGATCTGCTTCGAGTCGGCGTTCCCGGACATGAGCCGCCATCTGGTGCGCGAGGGCGCCCGGTTGATCGTCGCCCAGTCGTCGACGTCGTCGTTCCAGCACAGCTGGGCGCCCGCCCAGCACGCCTCGCTCGCCGCGCTGCGCGCCGCCGAGACGGGCCGCCCGGCCGTGCACGCCACACTCACCGGGATCAGCGCGGTGTACGGCCCGGACGGCGAGCGGATCGGCCAATGGCTCGGCACCGGGAGCAGCACGGCCGCGGTGTACGACGTGCCGCTCGCCGACGGCACCACCCTCTACGTCCGGTTCGGCGACTGGGCGGTGTACGCGGCGCTGCTGGTCCTCGCCGCGTACTGCGCCTTCACGGGGCGGCGCTCCCTCAGGAGGCCTGCTCCAAAGCCTCCCGTACCACCCGCTCGCACAGCTCGTGAGTCGCAAGAGCGTCCCGTGCACTGACCGTCTTCCCGGCCCGTACGGCGTCGAGGAAGGAGTGCACGGCCTGCTCGATGCCGCGCTGGCGGGCCACCGGAACCCAGTCGCCGCGCCGGCGCACGGTCGGCTGGCCCTTGTGGTCGACGACGTCGGCCAGGTTGAGCACCTGCCGCTTGGTGTCCTGTCCGGAGACCTCCAGGACCTCCTCGGTGGAGCCGTTCATCCGGTTCATCGTGCCGATGGCGGTGAAGCCGTCGCCGGAGAGCTGGAGGACGACGTGCTCCATCAGTCCCTCGCGCACCCGGGCCCGTACGACCGTGTGCTCGACGGGCCCCGGTGCCAGGAAGCGCAGGGTGTCCACGACGTGGATGAAGTCGTCCAGGACCAGCGTGCGCGGGTCCTCGGGGAGCCCGACGCGGTTCTTCTGCATCAGGATGAGCTCGCGCGGGTGCTCGGCGCACTGCGCGTAGCCGGGCGCGAGCCGCCGGTTGAAGCCGACGGCCAGGCTCACCCCGCGCTCCTCGGCGAGCTCCACGAGCCGCTGGGAGTCGGCGAGTTCGTACGCGAGCGGCTTGTCGACGTAGGTCGCCACGCCCGCTTCGAGCAGCCGGGTCACGATCCTCGGGTGCACGGCGGTCGGCGCGTGCACGAAGGCCGCGTCGAGGCCCTGCGCGAGGAGCGCGTCGAGCTCGGTGTGGCGCTGCGCGAGCGGGACGTGATGCGTGTCGGCGACCCGCGCGAGGGTGGCGGGGGTGCGGGTCTGCAGATGCAGCTCCACCCCCGGCAGGGTCGTCAGGACCGGCAGATACGCCTTCTGCGCGATGTCCCCGAGTCCGATGCAGCCGACCTTCACGAAGTCTCCTGTCGCCGTCCGGCTTCCTGCTTCCGCTTCCTGCTTCCTTGCCTGGTCAGCATACGTGGGGCGGAACGGCTGCCCGACGGCCCGGAACAGCGCCCGATAACCCGTGGCGGGGGCGGGGGCGATCCGTGAGGATGGCCGCCATGACGACGACCGAGACGCCCGAACGCCAGGAACCCGCCCTCGACGCCGACGAGCTGTCGATGCTCGTGGGCTGGCTGGAGTACCACCGCGAGACCCTCGCCCTGAAGTGTGCGGAGCTCACCGACGAGCAGCTCAGGACCGCTTCGATGCCACCCTCCGGGCTCACCCTCATGGGCCTGATGCGGCATATGTCCGAGGTCGAACAGCACTGGTTCAGTAATGTCTTCGGCGGCGAGCAGGGCGCGCCGCACTACTACACCGACGAGGACCCGGACGGCGACTTCCACCCCGGCCCCGAGGACACCTTCGAGGAGACGCTCGCCACCTGGCGCGGCGAGATCGCCAAGGCCCGCGCCCACGCCGAGGGACACGCCCTCGACGACCTGAGCGTCGGCACCTCGCGCGGCGGACAGCACTTCAACCTGCGCTGGGTCTACACCCACATGATCGAGGAGTACGCGCGCCACAACGGCCACGCCGACCTGCTGCGCGAGGGCGTCGACGGCGCGACCGGCGACTGACCCCGGCGTCGGCGGCGCCGCCCGGCGTCACCCTCCGCCGTCACTCGTGCGGGCCAATCCCGGCCCGCACGCGCCCACAACGGGCCCCGCACCCAGCAGAGTTGAGCGGGTGCACCGAACACGAACCACAGCGAGGCTCCTGGCCGGGGTGGCCGCCCTGGCCGTTTCCGGATGTGTCACCGTCCAGCACGGTCCCGCCCCGGGACCGCCCGCGGTGCCCGAGCGCCCGACGAGCGAGCAGGCCGACCGGAACGTCCGGCCCCAGATCGTCCAGGCCCCCGTCCGCGAGGCACTGGAGGCGGCACTGCCGCCCGCCCCGGCCCCCCGGGCCCCGTCCGCGCCCCCTTCCCCCGCCCCGCATCCGCACCCGCGCGCCCACCCGGCGCCGCCGCGCCCACATCCCGCACCGCGCCCGGCCGTGCCGCGTGTGCCGCACGTGCCGACTCCTGCGCCGACCATCGGGGACGACGTCTGCGACCTGGGCAGGTCGCTGGGCGGCTGGCGTCCGGACAGCCCCGAGGCACGCATCTGCGAGAGGACGTACGGGAAGTAGAGGGCGCGTACGGGAGGTAGCGGCGGCCTCCGGCGCGTCCGCGACAGGCCCGGGGGCCGCGCCGGAGCCTGAGCCGGATTGTCAGTGCGGGCGGCTAGCGTCGGGGCGACCGAATGCGTACGCAAGGCTCGCGGAGGCCGCAGTGACGGAGCAGCAGGAGGCGTCGGAGGACGTCGTCATGACCCGGATCGGGCAGGCGCTGATGCTCCTGCACGGCGGCGACCGGGAGGAGGCGCGCAACCGCTTCGGCGTCATCTGGGAGGAGATCGGCGAGCATGGCGACCCGCTGCACCGCTGCACGCTGGCGCATTACATGGCGGACGCGCAAGACGACGCGGGCGACGAACTCGCCTGGGACCTGCGGGCGTTGGCCGCCGCCGACGGGCTCGGCCAGGACCGCCTCGACGCACACCACCCCTCGCTCGCGGTCCGGGCCTTCTACCCCTCGCTGCATCTGAATCTGGCGGCGGACTATGTGAAGCTGCACCGCCCGGACGCCGCCCGTATCCATCTGGACCGGGCACACGCCGCCCTGGACGCGCTCGCGGACGACGCGTACGGGAACGGGATCCGGGCGGCGCTCGACCGGCTGGAGCTGCGGCTCGACGGCGCCTGAGCGCTCGTGCCGACGGACACCTGCGGGTCCTGTCGGCGCGGGCGCCCCGGGGCGGGTCAGCCCAGGTCGGGGATGCGCCAGTCGATCGGCTCGTGGCCCTGTGCCGCGACCGCCTCGTCGATCTGGGTGAAGGGCCGCGAGCCGAAGAACCGCTTGGCCGACAGCGGCGAGGGGTGGGCGCCCTTCACCACGATGTGCCGCTCCTCGTCGATCAGGGGGAGCTTCTTCTGCGCGTAGTTCCCCCACAGCACGAAGACCGCCGGGTCCGGGCGGGTGGCGACCGCGCGGATCACCGCGTCGGTGAACTTCTCCCAGCCCTTGCCCTTGTGGGAGTTGGCCTCGCCCTCGCGGACGGTCAGCACCGCGTTGAGCAGCAGGACGCCCTGCTCGGCCCACGGCATCAGATAGCCGTTGTCCGGCACCGGGTGGCCGAGCTCCTCCTTCATCTCCTTGTAGATGTTCCGCAGCGACGGCGGCGTCTTTACGCCCGGCCGCACCGAGAAGCACAGCCCGTGGCCCTGGCCCGCGCCGTGGTACGGGTCCTGGCCGAGGACCAGGACCTTCACCTTGTCGTACGGAGTCGCCTCCAGGGCGGCGAAGACCTCCTCGCGCGGCGGATAGACGGGACCCTTCGCCCGCTCCTCCTCGATGAAGTCGGTGAGCTCCTTGAAGTACGGCTTCTGGAGCTCCTCGCCGAGGACGCCGCGCCAGGACTCGGGCAGCATGGCGATGTCGGTCACGTCAACAACCTCCGTGGGACGTTCGGTTCCCGCACCCTGCGGTGCGAGGTACCGAAAAACCTACCGGCCGCCACTGACAACGCCTCCCGCGCCCGTCCCCCCCGGGCCTCCTACCAGCTGGTCTTGCGGTGCAGCTCCCACATGCACATGACCGTCTGGGGGTCGATGGCGCGCTCGCCGCCGGCGATCTCGTCGCTGGCCGCGACATAGAGCTTGCCCTGCCACAGCGGCAGCAGCCGCACGTCGTCGGAGAGCACGTCCTGGGCCCGCTCGAACTTCTTGCTGACCGCGCCCCGGTCGGAGACCTCACGGGTCTGCGGGATCAGCTGGTCCTCGATCTCCCTGGGCTCGTACGGGGTGCCGACCGCGTTCTCCTTGCCGACGAAGGGCGCGATGAAGTTGTCCGGGTCCGGGAAGTCGGGGAACCAGCCGCGCCCGAAGACGGGGTAGTCACCGGACTGCATCCCCTGGGTGTACGCCTTCCAGGGGCGGTTCTGCAGCGTCACCTGGAACAGCCCGGAGGCCTCCAGCTGCCGCTTGATCTCGGCGAACTCCAGCGCCGTGGACGAGCCGTACCGGTCGGTCGTGTACCAGAGGGTGAGCGGCACCGGGTCGGTGATCCCGGCCTTGCGCAGGATGTTCCTGGCCTTGGGGACGCTGGGGGCGCCGAAGGTGTCGAAGAAGCTCACCGTGTGCCCGGCCACGCCCTTGGGCACCATCGAGTACAGCGGCTCGGCCGTACCCTTGTAGACCTTGGCCACCAGCGCGTCCCGGTCGACGAGCTGGGCGACGGCCCTGCGTACGGCCGGATTGGCGGCGAGGGGGTCCTTGGGGTTGAAGACCAGGAAGCGGATCTCCGTGCCGACCGTCTCGACCAGCTGGAGCTGCTTGCCTGCGGCCTTCTCGTTCTGGACGTCCACGACCTCGTCGGCGGTCAGGCCCCGGTAGGTGACGTCGATCTGCTTCTTCTTGAGGGAGTCCACCATGGCGGCGGAGTCCTTGAAGTAGCGGATCGAGACGGCGTCGTTCTTGAGCTGCGCGAACCCGGCGTAGTGGGAGTTCTTCTTCAGCTCGGCACGGTCGCCCGCCTGGTACGACTCCAGGGTGTACGGGCCGGAGCCGGTGAGCCCGCCGTCGTCCCGCAGCGCGTTCGCCGGGTAGGACTTGGGGTCCACGAGGGACATGGCGGGCGCGCCGAGCACGAAGGGGAAGGTCGCGTCCGGCTTGTTCAGATGGAAGGTGACCGTCCGCTCGTCATCGGCGGTGACCCGGTCCAGGCTGGTGAGCAGGCCCTTGGGGCCCGCCTTCACATTGATCTTCACAATGCGGTCGATCGAGTACTTCACGGCCGCGGCGTCGATCTTGTCGCCGTTGGAGAACTCCAGGCCCTTGCGGAGCGTGCACTGGTACGTACGGCTGCCGGCGCCCTTGAACTGGCAGCTCTCCGCCGCGTCCGGCTGGGGCGCGTTGCTGCCGGTCGGGAAGGACAGCAACGTCTGGAAGACGTTACGGAACAGTTCCCAGGAGCCGTCCCAGGAAGCGGCCGGATCGAGGGTGCTCGGCTCGCTCACCGTGCCGACCTTGATCGTCTGCTCGGTCTCGGAACCGCTCCCCGAGAGCAGTCCGCAGCCGCTCAGCAGGGACATCGCCGATATGGACGCAAGGGCCGCGGTGGTGCGCAGGCATATGGTCCGGTTGAACACGTGCACGCTCCTCGTTCCGCCATGAGTCGGCAGACCATACCGCAGCGCCCCGCCCGGTCAACTGAACGACCAGACGGGGCACTTGGGGTATTCAGGGGCAAACCGGGCGACTACTCACCGGTACCAAGATCACCCTACGCGACGCACGCGCGCGTACGCGCGTCGGCGCACCCGCGCGTCAGTGCACGCCCGCGCCGAGGAACAGTCCTCCGTCGACCACCAGCGTCTGCCCGGTCACCCAGGCGGACTGCTCGGAGGTGAGGAACGCGACCGCTCCCCCGATGTCGGAGGGCACCCCGAGGCGCTTGAGGGGGTAGGCCGCGGCGGCCTCCTCCTCGCGGCCCTCGTAGAGCGCCTGGGCGAACTTGGTCTTGACCACCGCCGGGGCGATGGCGTTGACCCGCACGTCCGGCGCGAACTCGTGCGCCAGCTGGAGGGTCAGATTGACCATGGCCGCCTTGCTCATCCCGTACGCGCCGATGAAGGGCGAGGGGGCGAGGCCGGCGACGGACGCGATGTTCACGATCGCGCCGCCGTTCTCCTTCTGCCAGGCCTTCCAGGTCTGCTGGGCGAAGCCGAGCGCGGAGATCACGTTGGTCTCGTACACCTTGCGCGCCACGTTCAGGTCGAGCTCCGCCATCGGGGAGTAGACCGGGTTGGTGCCCGCGTTGTTGACCAGGAAGTCGACCCGGCCGAAGGCCTCCATGGCGCGCTCCACCGCGACGGCCTGATGGGCCTCGTCGTGGGCCTTCCCTGCGACGCCGATGACCCGGTCCGCGCCGAGCCGCTCGACGGCCTCCTTGAGGGCGTCCTCGCCCCGGCCGGTGATGCAGACGCGGTCGCCGCGGGCGACCAGCGCCTCGGCGACGCCGTAGCCGATGCCCCGGCTGGCGCCGGTGACCAGGGCGACCCTGCCGGAGAGCTCCGGGAGCTGAATGTCCGTCATGATGCGTTCTCCCGGCTTCAGTTGAGGGGTCCGCCGGCCACGTACAGCACCTGGCCGGAGACGAAGCCCGCGTCGTCGCCGGTGAAGAAGGCGATGGCGTTGGCGATGTCCTCGGGCCTGCCGACGCGCTGCACGGGGATCTGGGTGGCGGCCGCGGCCTGGAAGTCCTCGAAGCCCATGCCGACCCGGGCGGCGGTCTGCGCGGTCATCTCGGTGACGATGAAGCCGGGGGCGACGGCGTTGGCGGTGACGCCGAACTTGCCGAGCTCCTTGGCGAGGGTCTTGGTGAAGCCCTGAAGACCGGCCTTGACCGCGGAGTAGTTGGCCTGGCCGCGGTTGCCGAGCGCGGAGGACGAGGAGAGCGAGACGATACGGCCCCAGGCGGCGTCCACCATGTGCTTCTGGACGGCCTTGGCCATCAGGAACGCGCCCTTGAGGTGCACGTTCATCACGAGGTCCCAGTCGGACTCGCTCATCTTGAACAACAGGTTGTCCCGCAGGACGCCCGCGTTGTTGACGAGGATGGTGGGCGCCCCGAGCTCGGTGGCGACGCGCGCCACGGCGGCCTCCACCTGGGCGCTGTCGGAGACGTCGCAGCCGACGGCGATCGCCCGTCCGCCCGCCGCCGTGATCTTCTCGACGGTGTCCTTGCAGGCCGCCTCGTCGAGGTCGAGTACGGCGACCGCGCGGCCCTCGGCCGCGAGCCGGACGGCGGTGGCGGCGCCAATGCCCCGGGCCGCCCCGGTCACGATGGCTACCCGCTGCTCGGTGGTGGACATGCTGTTCTCCTCGCCCTGGGGATCCGCGGCTCCTCGTCCCTGAGCAACCGCTTAGTAGCTTCAGCAGACGAGACGCTAGAAGCCCTGGCACCCGGTGTCAACGGCCCACGGATCCCCTGGCGAAGGTCACACCCGCGCGGGCCGCCCCTGAGGGCCTGTCCGGCGGATCCGGTCGGCACGCGGGGGTCTGGCATGCCCATCTGCGGCGAGAGCGCACCCCGGACCGAGGCCGACCGAATCCGCCGGGCAGGCCCTAGCGGACCAGCAGGTCGAGCAACCGCTCGGTCTCGGCCGCCGGATCCGCGGTGAGCCCGGTGTGCACCGGCCCGGGCTGCACCACCGTCGAGCGCGGGGCGATCAGCCAGCGGAACCGGCGGCCGGCGTCGTCGCCCGCCGCCTGCCCGGCCGCCTCGCCGCCGCCGCAGACCCCCTCGACGGCCCGCAGCGCCGCCCGCACCCCGACGACGTCCGCGTGCGGGTCGAGCGCCTTCAGCTTGGTCTCGTCCAGATGCGTACGGGCCGCGACGAACGACTTGGCCCGGCAGTAGACCAGCACTCCGGCGTTGAAGCACTCCCCGCGCTCGACGCGCGGCACCACGCGCAGCAGCGCGTACTCGAAGACATCGCGGTCGCTCACTTGCCGTCCTTCTCGCCGGGCGCTGCGGATCCTGCGGGCTCGCTGTCCTTGGTGGGGTGCGGCCAGGGCTTGAGGTGGTCGGTGAGCCAGCCGGGGGCCTGCGACGGACCGGCCTCGGCCGGCGCGTCCAGCGTGATCCGCTCGTGGATGTCGGCGGCGCGGGCGAGCAGCGGCGCCACGTACGCCCGGCGCAGCGCGTCCGTCGTGTCGAATCCGGGCTCGTCCACCAGCCACTCGTCGGGCACCAGCGCGGTGACCTCGGTCAGCAGTTCCTCGGTCACCAGCGGCGCCAACTCGGCGGCGGCGGAGGCCACATCGGGCACGAACGGGGCGAGGGCGTGGTCCGAGGCGTTGTAGGGCTTGGCGGCCGAGGCCTGCGCGCCCGGCCAGTTGTGGTGCCAGATCATCGTGGCGCCGTGGTCGATGAGCCAGAGATCGCCGTGCCAGACGAGCATGTTAGGGTTCCGCCACGAACGGTCGACGTTGTTGATCAACGCGTCGAACCAGACGACCTTGCCCGCCTCAGCCGAGCTCACTTGGTAGGCGAGCGGGTCGAACCCGATCGACCCGGGCAAGTAGTCCATTCCGAGATTCAGCCCGCCGCTCGCCTTCAGCAGCTCCTGCACCTCCTGGTCCGGCTCCGAGAGCCCGATGACGGGGTCGAGCTGAATGGTGACCAGTTCGGGAACGCGCAGAGCGAGCCGTCTGGCGAGCTCCCCGCAGATCACCTCCGCCACCAGGGTCTTGCGGCCCTGCCCGGCGCCGGTGAACTTCATGACGTACGTACCGAGATCGTCGGCCTCGACGATCCCCGGGAGCGAGCCGCCCTCACGCAAAGGCGTGACATAGCGGGTCGCTGTCACTTCATTGAGCATCTGTCCAGGCTACTGGGACAGATGCGACTGTTCGATCACTCCACCCCGAAGGGACGCTTCGCCATGCCCACCGAAGAGAAGACCACACAGGCCCCGGCCACCGAGGAGTTCCCCCTCCAGTTCGCGCGCACCAGGCGCTTCTCGCTCGGCGCGCCCCGGAGCCTCACCGTCTCCCCCGACGGCGACCGGGTGCTGTTCGTGCGCACCGCCGACGGGCGCTCCCCGCTCAGCTCTCTGTGGCTGTTCGAGAACGGCCAGGAGCGCGTCCTCGTCGACCCGCTCGCGCTCGGCGAGGAGGGCGAGGTGCCGCAGGCGGAGCTGATCCGCCGCGAGCGGGCGCAGGAGACGAGCGGCGGCATCGTCGGGTACGCCACCGATGCGGCCGTCCGCACGGTCGTCTTCGCCCTCTCCGGCGCGCTGTGGCTGGCCTGGACGGACGGGAGCGCGCCGCGCCGGCTCCCGACGGCGGGCCCGGCCGTCGACCCGCGCCTCTCCCCCGACGGCACGCTCGTCTCGTACGTGACGGGGCGCGCCCTGCACGTCGTACGCGCCGACGGCACCGGCGACCGGCAACTGGCCGCGCCGGAGGGCCCGGAGGTGTCCTACGGGCTGTCCGACCACGTGTCGGCCGAGTCCATCGGCCGCACGCGCAGCTCCTGGTGGTCCCCGGACAGCTCAGCGCTCCTGGTCGTCCGCGTGGACAACTCGCCGGTCCAGCGGTGGTACCTCAGCGACCCCTCGGACCCGGCGAAGGCCCCGCGCGCGCTGGCGTACCCGGCGGCGGGCACGCCCAACGCGGAGGTGTCGCTGGCCGTCGTCCACGTCGACGGCGAACGGGTCCCGGTGCGGCTGCCCCGGTCGGCGGACCCGGAGACGCACCCGGCCGGCGTCTGGACCGACCCGGCCTTCGAGTACCTGGTGGAGGGCGGCTGGGACGGGGCGGGCGCGTACGCCACCGTCCAGACCCGGGACCAGCGCACCGCTTACCGCCTCGCCATCGACCCGGCGAGCGGCGCGACACAAGTGACGTATCGTCACCATGACAGCCACTGGCTGGAGTTCACGCCGGGAGCGACGGCGCTCGCCCGTTCCGGGGCCGCCCTCGGAGAGGGGCTTCCCGCCGGTCTTGAAGTGCGCGCGATACTCGGCTCGGCCGGCGACACGGTCTACTTCACGGCGAGCGACGAGCCGACCGAGACCCATGTCTGGGCGTACGCGCCCGAGTCCGGCTTCGCCCGTGTCACCGAGGAGCCCGGGGTGCACACCGCGGCCCTCGGCGGCGACACCCTCGTCCTCGACAGCCGCACCCTGCACGAACACACCGTCACGGTCCTGTGCCACGGCAAGCCGGCGGGCCGGATCGGCGTGCTGACCGAGCGGCCGGTGGTGACGCCGGGGCCGGTGTTCCTGTCGCTGGGCGAGCGCGGGCTGCGCACCTCGCTCTATCTGCCCTCCTGGCACCGCGACGGCGCGGCCAGGCTGCCGGTCGTCGTCCACTCGTACGGCGGCCCCGGCACCCAGACCGTCGTACGGGCCAACGGCTGGCACCACGCGGTGAACCAGTGGTTCGCCGAGCAGGGGTTCGCGGTCCTGTCCGTCGACGGGCGCGGCACTCCGGGGCGCGGCGAGGCATGGCGCACGTCCATCCACGGCGACCAGCTCACCCCGGTCCTGGAGGACCAGGCCGACGCGGTGCGGGCGGCCGCCGAGCGGTACCCCGATCTGGACACGGGCCGGGTGGGCATCCGGGGCTGGTCGTTCGGCGGATATCTGGCGGCGGCAGCCGTGCTGCACCGGCCCGATGTGTTCCACGCGGCCGTGGCGGGCGCGGCCCCGACCGATCTCACCCTCTACGACACCCACTGGAAGGAGCGGTATCTCGGCCACCCGGACGTGCAGCCGGAGAACTACGAGCGCTGTTCGCTGGTCGCGCACGCCCACAAGCTGACCCGGCCGCTGATGCTCGTCCAGGGAATGGCGGACGACAATGTGGTGCCCGCACACATGCTGCGGTTCTCACAGGCGCTGGTCGCGGCGGGGAAGCTGCACAGCGTGGTTCCGCTGGCGGGCGAGAGCCACTTGGTCACCAAGGAAGGTGTGGCCGACACCCTGCTGTGGCTCAATCTCGACTTCCTGAAGAAATCATTGAATGTCTGAACAAGCGGCAGCGCCCGGCCGTATCCCTTCACGCAGCCCCGTGTAGCAAGGTGAAGGGAAAGCCAGTATGAGCACCCAAGCTCTTCCGTCCGAGCCGGGCCCGGCCCGCCGTACCGTCGTCGCGGCGGTCGGCGGCGTCGGGCTCGCGGCCGCGCTCGCCGCCTGCGGCGACTCGGACAAGTCCGGCGACGCCGCCAAGTCCTCCGGTGACGGGGGTACGGGAGGAACGGGCGGCAGCGCCGGAGGGGGCGGCGCCGGGTCGGCCGGCGGCGGGGTGCTGGCGAAGACCGCCGACATCCCGAAGGGCGGCGGCAAGGTTTTCCCCGACCAGGGCGTGGTGGTGACCCAGCCGACGGCGGGCACCTTCAAGGCGTTCTCGGCCACCTGCACCCACCAGGGCTGCACGGTGAAGGACGTCGTCGGCGGCACCATCAACTGCCCCTGCCACGGCAGCAAGTTCGACTCGGCGACCGGCAGCGTCATGGGCGGCCCGGCGCCGCGGCCGCTCCCCGCGAAGGCGATCAAGGTGGAGGGGGACTCGATCAAGCTGGCGTGACAGGCCTCCGTTCAGGCGGTCACGCCCGTACGACCCGACGCGGCCCCTTCCAACAGGCCACGATGTCGTCGGTGGTGGCGACGGTGGCGACCAGGGCCAGCGTGTTGCGGATCATCGCGGGGGTGTACTCGGCGGGCACCCCCGCGATGGCGTCCGCGGGCACCACGGCGGTGTAGCCGAGGTTGACGGCATCGAACACGGCGTTCGGAATGGCCACGTTCGCCGAGACACCGCTGACGATCAGGGTGCGGCAGCCGAGGTTGCGCAGCAGCGGGTCGACATCCGTCCCCGCGATCGGCGAGAGGCCGTGCAGCCTGCGGACCACGAGGTCCTCGTCCGCCACGTCGATGCCCTCGACGATCCGTACCGCCGTGGTTCCGGAGTACTGCTGTACGGGCAGGCGTTCGGCGGCCCGGAAGAGTCGGGCGTTGCCGTTCGCGCCGCGCCCGTCCGGCCGCCGCTCGGCCACCGCGTGCAGGACCTGGACGCCGGTCTCGTGCGCGGCGGCGACGAGCCGGGCGACGTTGTGAAGGGCGCCCGACGACCGCGCCACCTTGGCGAGTTCGGGCAGCGCACTGTCGGGCCCGACGACTCCCTGCTGGCACTCCACGGTCATCAGCACCGTGGAGGCGGGGTCCAGTTGCTCGGCCAGTTGTTCGTTCGTCGCCATGGCGCGGCAGGCTAATGGGCATTGCGCGAGGGGGGAAGGGCGCGCCATGATTTCTGACACCCAGTCAGTTCACGGGTGCCAGTTCACGGGTGCCGGCTCGTGGAATCAGCTCGCGGGAGGAACCGCCGATGACCGCAACCCAGCGCCGGGGCCGCCGGATCATGATGACGGACGCCGAACGGGACGCGTTCCTCGCGGAACAGCGCACCTGCCGGGTCGCCACGGTCGCCCCCGACGGCCACCCGCACGTCGGCGCACTCTGGTACGTCTGGGACGGGAGCGCGCTGTGGCTGTACTCGATCACCCGCAGCCTGCGCTGGTCGCAGCTGCTCAAGGACCCCAGGATCGCGGTGGTGGTGGACGCGGGAGAGTCGTACGGGGAGCTGCGCGGCGTGGAGCTGCGGGGCACCGCGGTCCCGGTCGGCGAGACACCCCGCACGGGCGAGCCGTGCGCCGAACTGGACGCCCCGGAGCGGCAGTTCGCGAGCAAGAACTTCGGCCTGAAGGAAATGATCCACGACGGCCGCCACGGGTGGCTGCGCCTGACACCGGAGACGATCGTGTCGTGGGATTTCAGAAAGCTGGGCTAAGTCCAGCGGCGTGGGCCGAGAATCCCGCCTCCGCGGGCCCACATCCCGCCCCGTCGGCGACAAATCCAACTCCACCGACAACAAATCCAGCCCCCTCCGGCGTCTGAGGAGCGGGCGCCCGGGGGCAGAACCCCCGGCAACGGCGCCCAACCCCCACCAGGCCGCCCGCCCAGGGCTTTCGGGAAGGGGCGGGGTGGGGAACCAAGCCCGCCGCAGGCGCCCCCCATCCGCACCCCCCCTCACCCAGCCAAACCAACCCCCGCCGAAACCAACGCCTCCACCGCCGCCCGGATGGATGGCCGCCGATCCGCATCCGCCCGCCACACCGCGTACACATGCCGCCGCATCGCATCCCGCACCGGCACCACCCGTACCCCCTCGGGCACCGGCCCCCGCCCGAGCCGGGGCGCGACGCTCACGCCCAACCCGGCCTCCACGAGGGCGAGCTGCGTGGCGTGCTCACGCGCCACGTGCCCGATGCGCGGCTCGACCCCCTTGCCCCGCAGCGTGAACATCAGCCACTCGTTGCAGAACTCGCCCTCGGGCCAGGTGACCCACTCGTCCGAGGCGAACTCCTCCAGGTCCACGGCCTCGCGCCCGGCGAGCCGGTGCCCCACCGGCATCGCCACATCCGCCAGGTCGTCGAGGAGCGACCGCTTCGCCAGCCCGTCGGGCAGCGGCAGCGGCTTGTTGTACCAGTCGAGGACGACCGCCAGGTCGAGGTCGCCGAGCAGCACGCCCCGCACCGAGTCCTCCGCCTCCAACTCGTCGGAGCGGACGGCCAGTTGGGGGTGGGCGGTGCGCAGTGCGGCGAGCGCCGCCGGGAACAGGCCGCGCGCGGCGGTGGCGAAGCCCGCGATCCGCAGTTCGCCCACGACCCGGCCGCGCTGGGCCTCCAGATCGGCCTGGGCGACCTGGACCTGGGAGAGGATCCGCGCGGCGTGCTCGGCGAGCAGCCGGCCCGCGTCGGTGAGCCGCACGCCGCGCCCGTTCTTGGCGAGCAGCGGCTGCCCGGCCTCCCGTTCCAGCTTCGCGAGCTGCTGGGACACGGCCGAGGTCGTGACGTGCAGATTGTCGGCGGCACCGCCCACCGAGCCGTGGCGGGCCACCGCGTCGAGGGTCCGCAGGCGCTCCAAGTTCAACATGTAAGCAATGCTAACCGAACTACTCCACCTTTTCTCGCTTGTGCTACGAGGTTGAACAAGCGAGGCTTGCCGCCATGAGCACCGTCACCCCGCCCCGGTCCCTGTCGAGACCCTCCTCGTTCCTCTCCACCCGCCGCCCGGCCCTCGACTGGCGGGTCCGGTTCGCGGCGCTCTCGCTGGTCTGGGGGTTCAGCTTTCTCCTGATCAAGGTGGGCACGGACGGCTACGCCCCGTTCCAGGTCACCTTCGGGCGGCTCTTCTTCGGTACGGCGGTGCTCGCCGTCGCGATGGCCGTCAAGCGGGAGCGGCTGCCGCGCGGCGCCCGCACCTGGCTCCATCTGGCGGTGGCCGCACTGCTCCTGAACGCGCTGCCGTTCTCGCTCTTCGCCTACTCCGAGCTGACGATCCCCTCGACCCTCGCCGGGATCTGCAACGCGACCTCGCCGCTGTGGGGCATGGCGCTGTCGCTGGTGGCGCTCTCCGAGGACCGGCCGACCCGGCGCCGCGTGGCGGGCCTCGGCCTCGGCTTCCTCGGGGTGCTCACGGTCCTGGGCGCCTGGCAGGGCTTCCACGGCCTGGATCTGACGGGCACCGCGATGGCCCTGCTCGCCTCGCTCTGCTACCCGGTCGGCTGGATCTACGTCCGCCGTACGCTCGCGGGCAGCGGCCACTCGAACCTGTCGCTGATCGGCTCCCAGCTGGGCCTGGCGACCGTTCAACTCGCCCTGGTCACCCCTGTGTTCGCAGGCTTCCCGACCTCGTTCCCGGTCGTCCCGCTGCTCGCCGTCGCCGCGCTCGGCGCCCTCGGCACCGGCTTCGCGGTGCTCGTCCAGTACGGCCTGGTCAACGAGGTGGGCCCGACGACCGCGCAGATGGTCACGTACTTCATCCCGGTCATCGCCACCGCCGCCGGGGTGCTGGTCCTCGGCGAGAGCCTGAGCTGGAACACCCCGGTCGGCGCGGCGATCGTCCTTGCGGGCGCGGCCCTGACACAGAGCCGCCCGAGGGCGGCCCGGCAGCCCACCCCGGCGCCCGCCGACCAGCCGTAGCGCCCAGCCAGAGCTCCCGGCCGTACCGCCTAGTCGTATCGCCGTCCCGGCGCCGACCCCGTGGCCGCCGCCACCGCGTCGGCGGCGGGGCCGATGTCGGCCGGGGCGAGCGTGGAGACGGTGAGGCGGATGCCCGGCGGAGCCGCCATCCGGAAGCGCGCGCCCGGCGCCACCGCCCATCCGGCATGCAGCAGCCGCGCGACCGCCGCCGTCTCGTCGGGCACCGGCACCCACACGCTGAACCCGCTCCGGCCGTGCGCCGCGACGCCCCGCGAGCGCAGTGCGCGCACCAGGGTGTCGCGGCGCTCCCCGTAGGAGCGGGCCACGGCCACCGGGTCGAGGACGTCCGAGGCCCACAGGTGCACGACGGTCCGCTGGAGCAGCCGGCTGACCCAGCCGGGGCCGAGCCGCTGGCGCCCGCGCACCCGGTCGAGGGTCACCGCGTCCCCGGTGAGCACGGCGAGCCGCAGGTCGGGGCCGTACGCCTTGGCCACCGACCGTACGAACGCCCAGTGTTCGGTGGTCCGCGAGAGCGGGGAGAGCGGGACGTCCACCATGCCGTGGCCGTGGTCGTCCTCGATCAGCAGGACCGAGGGATGCGCGGACAGCACCTCGCGCAGCGCGTGGGCGCGAGGCGCGCTCACGGCCGCGCCGGTCGGGTTCTGCGCGCGGCAGGTGACGACCAGCGCCTTGGCGCCCGCGGCGAGCGCGTTCTCGACCGCCCCGGGCAGCGGCCCCTCGTCGTCGAGCGCCACCGGCACCGGCCGCAGCCCGAGCGCCGGGACGAGGTCGAGCAGTGCGCCCCAGCCCGGGTCCTCGATGGCTACGGCGTCGCCGGGCCGCAGATGCGCGGCGAGCACCCGCTCGATCGCGTCGAGCGAGCCGGAGAAGACACCGACCGGGCCCGGCGGCACCCCGTCGGCATCCAGGGCCGCGCGGGCCAGCCGCGCCAGCTCCGGGTCCACCGGTTCCTGCCCGTAGAGCGTGGGCCGCCCGGCGTGGTCGCGGGCGGCGGCCGCGAGCGCGTCGCCGAGCGGCGGCAGCAGGGCGGGGTCGGGGTTGCCGTCGGAGATGTTGCGCACGCCGACGGGCACGTCGATGCGCTGGGCGTCGCGGGCGGTGCTGGCGGGGCGCGGGCGCACCCGGCTGCCCCTGCGGCCGCCGGTCTCGATGACGCCCCGGTCCCGCAGGATCCGGTAGGCGGCCGCGACCGTATTGGGATTCACTCCGAGCTCGGTCGCCAACTCCCGCAGCGGCGGCAGAAGTTGCCCCGGCTCCAGCTCCCCGGCGCCCACCGCGCGCTCCACGTCGGCGGCGATCTCCGATGCGCGGCGCCCCACGATCCGATACTCTCCTAGCACAAACATAACTATGCACTAGTGCAATGGAGAACGCAAATGCCCGACACCGCCGCCTACGAGCCCACCGAGCGCACTGTGCCGACCCGCTCGCGCGAGCGGGCGGCGTACGCCCGCGAGCTGGTGCACGGGATACTCGACGAGGGATACGTCTGCCACCTCGGCTTCGTCCGCGACGGCGCCCCTGTCGTGCTGCCGACGCTGTACGGCCGGATCGGCGAGCGGCTGTACGTGCACGGCTCGACGGGTTCGCGGCCGCTGCGCATGACCGGCAAGGCAGACCCGGGGCTCGCGGTCTGCCTCACGGTCACACACGTCGACGGCCTGGTGCTGGCCCGCTCGGCCTTCCACCACTCGATCAACTACCGCTCGGTCGTGGTCCACGGCATCGCGTACGAGGTCACCGACCCCGAGGAGCGGCGCACCGCCCTGGACGCGATGGTCGACCAGGTGGTGCCCGGCCGCTCCTACGACTCGCGGCAGGCCAACGCCAAGGAACTCGCCGCGACCGCGGTGATCCGGCTCGACCTCGACGAGGTGTCGGCAAAGGTGCGCACCGGCGGCCCCAACGACGAGCCCGAGGACAGCGCCCTGCCGCACTGGACCGGCGTGCTCCCGGTCATCCGGGGGTACGGGACGCCGGTCCCGGCCGACGACCTGGACCCGTCGGTGCGGCTGCCGGAGTACCTCGCGGCCCTGTGAGCGGCGGCGCGGCGCACCTGGAACGCCGGACGGGCGCGGGGAAATCCAGCCCGTCCGGCGTTTGAGGACGCGTCAGGCCGAAGGCCGACGATCAGGGGGTGACCACTGCGCCCCGGGCCCGCGCGGCGAGCCGCGCCTCGGCCCCGGCAAGCCCGACCACCGCGACCAGCAGCAACAACGTCCCCGCGACCGTGGCCGCGCTCAGCCGCTCACCCAGTACCGCCACCGCGAGCAGCGCCGCGCTCACCGGCTCCAGGAGCATGATCACGGAGACGGTGGTGGACCGGACGACGGCCGCGCCCGCGAAGTAGAGGGCGTACGCCAGCGCCGTGGGCACCGCAGCCACGTACAGCAGCAGCACGCCTACCCGCACCGGCTCGACGGTGTGCGGCACCATTCCCTCCGCGCCCGCCAGCGGCAGCAGCAGGACCGCGGCCACGGCGAACGCCCAGGCCGTGGTGGTGGAGGGGTCGGCGGCCGCGCCGTCCCGGCCGAGCCGGCGGGTGAGCAGCGTGATCCCCGCGTACCCGGCCGCCGAAAGCAGCGCGAGCAGCACCCCGGCGGGGCGGACGGCGCCGCCGCCGTTGCCGAGGACCAGGACCGCGAGCCCGGCGAGCGCCCCGGTCACGGCGGTCAGCCCGGCCCCGCCGATCCGCTCGCCCATGGTGAGCCGGGCGCCGACGGCGATGAGCACGGGGCCTGCGCCGAGGGTGACCACGGTCGCCACGGCCAGGCCGGTCGAGGCGACGGCGGCGAAGTAGGCGCTCTGGAAGACCGCGAGGCCCACGCCGTTGCCGAGGATCCGCAGCAGGCGCGTGCCCAGCGGTTCCGCGGGCCTGCGCACCGGGCGCCGGCGCAGCGCGCGGGCGCCGAGCAGCAGGACGAGCCCGCCGACGCAGCGCCAGAAGGAGAGGGCGAGCGGGCCGAGGTCGCTGGCGTCGAAGACCAGCGCGGCCGCGCCGCCGGCGGTGCCCCAGGCGACACCGGCGAAGACGAGATAGAGCAGGCCGCGCCCGACGGGCAGGCCGGAGGAAGAGGAAGCGTTCGACACGTACGTACTCCGAAGAGGAAGACGGGAAAGGTCGCGTGCCTGGAGTACGCGGGCAGCGACGAGCCGCTCGGGGACTGCCCGAGCCGGGTCTTCGTCCGGGGTGCGGCCGCCCGCGTTACGCGGCGGGAGGCGGCAGAACGGTCGAATGCATGATCGTCACCCTACGGGGCGGCCCGGCCGGCCGACAACCCGCCCTCGGGCGCGGGGGTCTCCTGCGCGGGCGTCTCCTGAACGGGCGTCTCCTGAACGGGCGTCTCCTGAACGGGCAGCTCCTGGACCGGCATCTCCTGGACCGGCAGCGGATGCCCGTCCCCGCCCGCCACGGGCCCGGAGGGCTCCTTCGGCGCCGAGGACTGCGCGATGAAGGCGCCGACCAGGACCACCGCGCCGCCCACGATCTGCGGCGCGGAGAGGTGCTCGCCGAGCAGCACCCAGGCCAGGACGGTCGCGATGACCGCCTCCAGACAGGCGACCACCCCGGCCACCTGCGGCGACAGCTTGCGCACCGAGATCACCCCGGTGACGTACGCGATCACGGTCGCGATCAGCACGATCCAGCCGAGCAGCAGGGCCGCGGGCACATCCGTGCCGTTCATGTCGGCACTGCCGCCGAGCACCGACCAGTCCATCCCCCAGGGGCGGGCGACGAGCGTGAGCAGGACGGAGCCGATGAGCAGACCGTACGCGATGACGCCGATCGGGTCGGGTGCGTCGTCGGCGCCGCCGCCCTGGTCGGACAGGACGAAGTAGCCGACCTGGCAGCAAGCGGCGCCGAGGGCGAGCACCAGACCGACGAGGTCGAAGCCCAGCCCGGACCAGATCTCGACGACGGAGGCGAGGCCGCCGACGGCGAGCACCACGCCGATGGCCGCCGCCCGGGTCACGGGCCTGCGCTGGACGAACCGGACCCAGCCGAGGACGAGCGCGGGCGCCAGATATTCGACGAGCAGGGCGACGCCGACGGGGATGCGGGATATCGCCGCGAAGTAGCAGGCCTGGACACCGGCGACGGCGAGCAGGCCGAACCCGGCGAGCAGCGCGGGCCGGCGCACCAGCAGGCTCCGGTGGCGCCAGGCCACGGGCAGCATGACGAGCGCGGCGCCCGTCACCCGCAGCCACACCACGTGCAGCGGGTCAAGGCCCGCCTCGATCAGCGGCTTGGCCGCGACACCCGATCCACCGAATGAGAACGCCGAGGCCAGGGCCAGTCCCAGACCGACGTTTCTCCCCTGAGACGCCTGCATCGGCACATCATGACAGGAGAAGTCAGGACCGTCACCCCTGTGACACCTGTCGAGATGGCGGGGCCTCGACGAGCCGTGCCGCGAGCCCCCCGGCGTCGACGCCGGCGTGGTCGAGGACCTCCACGGCCCGGCACTCCGGATCGGCCACGAGCGCTGCCAGGAGGTCGGTGCCACCCACCCGTATGTCGCCGCGGGCACCGGACCGGGCCAGGGCGCCCTCCATCGCGGTGACGGCGGCGGGCGACCAGCCGGGCTGGGCGAGCAGCGGCAGCGCCCCCGAGTCCTCCACCGACCCCTGCCATCGCAGCCCGTACCCGATGGACCGCTGGACGAGATAGCCGAGGACCCGCGCCACCTGCGGCGCGCCGTCGAAGGCGGCCCGCACCTCCGGGTCCGTCTCCATCAGCGAGTGCAGCAGATGGGCGGTGTCGATCTGCCGGTCGCCGTCGCGCAGCGCCCTCCTGCGGGCGCCCGCGACCACCGAAGCCATCTCGTCGGTGAGCCGGGCTTCGAAGTCGGGGGCGGCGGGGGCCGGAGCCGGGACGGCCGGGACCTGCGGAATCGGGAGGTGCACTCTCCTACCCCATCAGGCACGCGGCCCGGAGACATCCCCGCCGGGAAGCATTCCGCATCCGACGTTGGGTGGGCACGGATGACCGAGTTCTCCTCCTTGTGGATGAGATTTGCGGTTTACGCCTCAGGGGCGCTCACCGCACGGCCGTACGCCCCCGCCCAACCACACCGCCGCCGGACACGTCCCCTCCCGTACGACACAGCCGCCCCGGCAACCGCGGGAGGGGGCCCGATGTGCTGGATGGTCGCTCTGCTCGCCGAGGACGGGCTGCAGTACGTGTACCGCGTGTGCGCCCCGGGGGACGCCCTGCGCGGCGATCTGTTCTGGGCCGCCTTCCACTGCCACGACGAGTCCTCGCGCCCGCGCGCGTCCGACCTCTTCGACTCGGCGCAGATATGGGCGCTGCCGGTGAGCGACGCCAGGATCTGACGGTTCATCAGTATTGAATGTTCACGACACCCGGGCTACGTTCCGCGACACGTTCCCGACGCGCGTTCCCGACGCGCGTTCCGACGCGCGTTCCGACGCGCGTTCCCGAGTCGCGTTCCCAAGTCGCGTTCCTTAGGTGAAGGGGTGGTCGCATGGCCGAGGTCAGCGCGGAGGCGCGCCTGGAGGCTCCGGCGGAGAAGGTCTGGGCCCAGCTGACGGACTTCACCGCCTACGGCCAGTGGAACGCCACCCACACCGGCTTTCCGCACGGCGGCCCCGAGAAGCTGGAGCTCGGCGCCACCTACGCCGAGAACATGAAGCTCATGGGCTTCCCCGCCGAAGTCACCTGGACCGTGGACGAGTTCGAGGCGGGCCGGCTCCTCGGCATCAAGGGCAACGGCCCGATGGGGGTGAGCGTCGGCAACCGCTACACGCTCACGCCCGACGGGGAGGCGACGGTGGTCCGCATCGAGGGCGAGTTCACCGGCGCCGCCGTCTCCCTGATGGCGGGCAAGCTCAAGGACTCGGCGACGGCCGCGCTGAACGAGTCGCTGCGCAAGCTCGGCGGGCTGGTGGCCTGACCGGCCGGGGCTTCCCCCACCACCCGCGCGCACGGGAGAGCCCCGCGACCGGTGGTCGCGGGGCTCTCGGTGGCCGACGGGGTCAGCCCTCGTCGGCCAGGATCAGATACAGCTTCTTACGGGAGTCGTTGATGACCCCGAGCGCCTTCTGGCGCTGTTCGGCGGTGCCGGTCTTCCAGACCTGGCCGAACGCCTCCATCAGACCGAACCCGGCCTGGCGGATCTCGTTCATGCTCTCCCAGTCGACCCCGCGCCCGGCCTCTTCCCACGGGGCCTCGGCCCCGGATTCGGCTTCGGTGCGGCCGGCGTCGGTGAGCGTGAACAGCTTCTTGCCGCCCTCGCTCTCACTGGTGATCAGGCCCTCGTCCTCCATCATCTGGAGGGTCGGGTAGACCGAGCCGGGGCTGGGCTTCCACGCCCCGCCGCTGCGCTCGACGATCTCCTGGATCATCTCGTAGCCGTGCATCGGCCTGTCCTTCAGCAGAGCCAGGATCGACGCGCGGACATCCCCGCGCCGCGCCCTGCCCCGCGGACCGCCCCGGCCGCCGCGACCGGGCCCGAACGGTCCGCCGCCGAAGCCGGGACCGAAGGGCCCGAAGGCGGCACGCCGCCCCTCGAAGTCACCCCGACCGCGATGGCCGGGTCCGTGCTGTCCGTGCCCATGTCCATGTGAACGCATCGCTACGCTCCTTCCATCGTTGATCCGTCGCGATGCCTCAACGATATATCGGGACTGTTCGGTTAGCAACCCTCACCCCTCTCACGAATGCCGGATGGACGGGGCTGAGGGCCGGCCGGCCGGTCCACCGAAGAGGCCAATGAACCCGGATTGGCCTTGGCCCGCGGCCTGCTGTGGCCCGTACCGTCATGCCCATGCAGATGCGAATCGTCGACGCCTTCACCGACCGCCCGTTCGCCGGAAACCCGGCCGGAGTCCTGCTCCTCGACGCGTTCCCGGAGGATGCCTGGTTGCAGGACGTCGCCCGGGAGATCAACCTCTCCGAGACCGCCTTCGCGCACCCGCTGCCGCCCGGCGGCGAGGCCGACTGGGCGCTGCGGTGGTTCACCCCGGCGACCGAGGTGAGCATGTGCGGGCATGCCACTCTGGCCACCGCCCATGTGCTGCACACGACGGGCGCCGCGACCGGCACGGTCAGGTTCGCGGCCCAGTGCGGCATCCTCTCGGCGACCGCGCACGAGGGCGGGTCGATCACGCTCGACTTCCCCACCTCGCCGCTGACCCCGGTGGAGATCCCGGACGGCATCACCGAGGCGCTCGGGGCGCGGCCCCTGTCCGTCCACGACACCTCCGAGTTCATCGGAGACCTGGTCGTCGAGCTGGCGGACGAGCGGACCGTGCGGACCCTGACGCCCGACTTCAAGGCGCTGGCCGCGCACTCCAGGCGCGGCGTCATCGCCACGGCCGCGGCCGAGGGCCCCTCCCTGGGCTACGACTTCGTCTCGCGGGGCTTCTTCCCGGGCGTCGGCATCGACGAGGACCCGGTGACGGGCAGCGCCCACACCGCGCTCGCGCCGTTCTGGTCGGCGCGCCTGGGCCGCACCGAGCTGACCGGCCTCCAGGCCTCCGCCCGGACCGGCCTTGTCCGCACGTCGCTGCGGGGCGAGCGCACCCAGCTGACCGGTTCGGCGGTCACCGTCATCGAGGGCGAGTTGCTGACTGCGCCGTAGACATAGCCGTCACGAACTGCGGGGACGCGTAAGGGGCGTACGCAATAGCCGTACGCCCCTTACACCTTCATCTACGCGCGCGTGCACAGCAGCGGAAGTCACACCGTCGGGAGCCAGCTCACCTTCCCCGCGAGCAGCGCGTACCCGACGAACGCCCCGATGTCGAGCAGGGAATGGGCCACGACCAGCGGCCCGACTCGCTGCCAGCGGCGGTAGAGCAGGACGAACACGACGCCCATCGCCATGTTGCCGAGGAAGCCGCCGATGCCCTGGTAGAGGTGGTACGAGCCGCGCAGGACCGAGCTCGCCGCCAGTGCCGCGAGCGGGGCCCACCCCAACTGGCCGAGCCGGCGCAGCAGATACCCGACGACGATCACCTCCTCCAGCACGGCGTTCTGCACCGCCGACAGGACGAGCACCGGGTACTTCCACCAGACCTCCGGCAGCGACTCGGGGACGACCGTCAGATTGCCCCCGACCGCCCGCGCCACCAGATAGAACCCGAGCCCCGCGCTGCCGATCCCGGCCGCGATCAGCGCCCCTCTGCCGAGGTCCGGCCCGGGCCGCCTGCGGTCGAAGCCGAGCACCCGCAGACCGCCCGCCCCCTCCCGCAGCAGCAGGTGCGCGACGAGCGCCACGGGTACCAGCGCACTCGCGATGCCGAAGAGCTGCCAGGCGAGATCCAGCCAGGGCCGCCCGGGGGCGTACGAGGTGTTGAGTTTCGCCGCCTGATCCTTGAGGCCGCCCGGCTTGGTCAGCGATCCTACAAAGCTGATCAGCGCAGAAACACCGCTCGCACCGAGCGACAGGGCCAGCACGAGCACCGTCTCGGACCGCAAGATCCGCGGCGACACCCCCTGTTCGGGAAGAGAATCAGCCACACGTCCCGCCTCCACCTGCACACCTGCCTCCAGTTGACCGAACCCGTCCCATGCCCCCCACTGCCCCGCTAGGGTCTCGAATGAAAGTACGAAGATCGCGCGCGACAGGCCGGGGGGGCGAGCGCCACTTCGATGGTGCGGTCCCTCTTTTCCTTGTTCAGGATTCAAGGAGGGCACCACCGCCATGGGACGTCACAGCTTGCCCGACGAGTACGCGAACGAGGGAACCCGGGGCCGTCCGGCCACCGGCCGCCGCCGTACGGTCGTCGTCGCCACCCTGCTCGTGCTCGTCGTGGCGGGCGGCGCGGCGGTCGCCGCCAGCAGCGGACTGCTCTCCTTCGGCGACTCGTGCCGGGACTCCGCGGTGCGGCTGGATCTCGTCGCCTCCCCCGACGTCGCCCCGGCCGTCCGGTCCGTCGCCGAGCGGGCGCGCGCCGACAAGGTCACCTCCGACGGCTCCTGCATCGACGTCCGGGTCACCGCCCGCGAGTCGTACAAGGTGGCCGACACGCTCGGCGCGGGCCGCGACCCCGACTTCGCGGTGTGGATACCGGACTCGGCGCTGTGGGTGGACCGCGCCAAGGAGGGCGGCGAGAGCGTCCCGGTCGCCACGGCGGGCCACGTCGCCGCATCCCCGGTCGCGCTCGCCCTGGTGGCGCCCGCCGCCAAGTCCCTGGGCTGGCCGTCCCGCACGTACACCTGGGCCGAACTCGCCGCGGCCGCCACCCGCTCGGACACCCTGCGCCTGGGCGCGGCCGACCCGGCCCGCTCGGCCGTCGGCCTCCTCGCGCTGAGCAGCATCGGGCGCTCCACGGCCCGCCAGGGCGCGGACGGCGACACCAAGGCGGCGGCCGTGGCCAAGCTGCTCTCGCAGCGCACCTCCGACACCGACGCCCAGGCCGTCGACACGCTCGCCCGGGACGGCTCGGGCACCGAGAGCGGCAACCCGCGCCGCAACCAGGCCGTCGTCCTCTCCGAGCAGGCGGCGTACGCGTACAACACCGGCCGGGGCGCGGGGCAGGGGCTCGACCTCTTCTACCCGAAGGACGGGGCGCCGCTGCTCGACTACCCGTACACGATCGTCCGCGAGAGCCGGCTGAGCACCGACCGCAGCCGGGCCGCGATGCGGTTCCTGACGCTGCTCGGCGAGCCGGAGTCCCGGCGGACCCTCACGAAGAGCGGCTTCCGCACACCGGGCGAGGCCGTGGACGGGGCGGCCGTGAAGAAGGCGGGCGGGGCCGCGCCGCAGCCCTACGCCGCATCCACCGCGGAGGCCCCGTCCGCCAAGGAGCTCCAGGAAGCCCTCGGGATGTGGACGATCACCGTGCAGAGCGCCCGGCTCACCACCGTCGTGGACGCCTCGGGGTCGATGGCCGCGCCCGTGCCCGGCGCGGGCGGGCGGTCGCGGATGGACGTCACCAAGGCCTCACTGCTCCAGGCGCTGGCGCAGTTCACGCCCGAGGACGAGATCGGCCTGTGGGACTTCGCCACCCGCCTCGACGGCTCGCGCGACTACCGCGAGCTGGTGCCGACCGCCCGCCTCGGCGACCCGGTCAAGGGCGGGCGCACCCAGCGCGACCGGCTGGCCGCCGCCTTCGGCGCGCTCCAGCCGGTGCCGGACGGGGCGACCGGTCTGTACGACACGACGCTCGCCGCGTACATGCAAGCCACCGCGGGCTACCGGCCGGGGAAGTTCAACGCGCTGGTGATCCTCACGGACGGCGCCAACGAGGACCCCGGCAGCATCTCGCGCGGCGAGCTCGTCACCCGGCTCCAGAAACTCTCCGACCCGGCGAAGCCCGTGCCGATGATCGCCATCGCGGTCGGCCCGGACGCGGACGGGGAGGCGGTCAAGGAGATCGCCCGGGCCACCGGCGGCGCGGGGTACCAGGTCACCGACCCGGCCGAGATCCAGGCGGTGATCCTGAAGGCCATCATGACGGTGGGTCAGGGTGGCCGGGCGGGCTGAGGAGCCCGCCCGCGCCCCCCTCACCCGCCCCTCACCCCCGGCGCCGGGAAACCCACCGGCCAGGTGTGGACCGGCTCGCCGCCGTGCATCAGGTCGCGGTAGCGCCGGGTGGTGGCCGCCAGCGCCGCCTCGCGGGTCAGACCCGCGTCGAGGGCGCGGTGGTACGTGTCGACCTGCCAGGACGCCCCGTTGACGCGGCGCCGGCAGCGCTCCTCGATGACGCCGAGGTAGTGGTCCCGGTCGGCCGGCTCCACCCCCCACGCGTCGAGCCCGGCGTGGGCCAGCGGCAGCAGCTCGTCCCGGACCAGCTTGACGGCCGGTACGCGCGCGACGCCGCCCGCCCTGCGCGGCACCGGCCACAGCAGTTCGGCGTCGATGCCCTGGCGGCACGCCGTCTCGAAGTTGGCGGCCGCCACCGCGAACGGCATCCGGGTCCACACGGGCCTGCTGTCCTCGGCGAGGGAGCGCACCAGCCCGTAGTAGAAGGCCGCGTTGGCGATGACGTCGGTGACGGTGGGCCCGGCCGGGAGCACCCGGTTCTCCACCCGCAGATGCGGCACGCCGTGCGCGATCCCGTACACCGGGCGGTTCCAGCGGTAGATCGTCCCGTTGTGCAGGACGAGTTCCTGGAGCGTGGGCACCCCGCCGGCGGACAGCACCCGCAGCGGCTCCTCCTCGTCGCAGATGGGCAGCAGCGGCGGGAAGTAGCGCAGGTTCTCCTCGAACAGCTCGTACGCGGAGGTCACCCAGCGCTCGCCGAACCAGGTGCGCGGGCGTACGCCCTGGGCGCGCAGTTCCGGCGGCCGGGTGTCGGTGGCCTGCTCGAACAGCGGCGGCCGCGACTCGCGCCACAGCTCCCGGCCGAACAGGAAGGGCGCGTTGGCCCCCACCGCGATCTGCACGGCGGCGATGGCCTGCGCCGCGTTCCACACCGCCGCGAACCGCGCCGGGGTGACCTGGAGGTGCAGCTGTACGGAGGTGCAGGCGGCTTCCGGGGTGATGGAGCCGGAGGTGCAGACGAGGCGTTCGACGCCCTCGATGTCGAGGGTGAAATCCTCGCCGCGGGCCGCCACGATCTGATCGTTGAGCAGCACATAGCGATCGGAATTCGAAAGGTTCGCGGATACGAGGTCCTGCTGGCTGATCGTCGGGAGAATTCCGATCATCAGGATCCCGGCACCGACCTCGCCCGCTTTGCGCTCGGCGTACCCGAGGCCGGTCCGCAGCTCCTCGGCGAGCTGATCGAAAACCCGGCCGCCGAGCGGGTGCGGAGCAATATTCACTTCGAGATTGAACATCCCGAGTTCGGTCTGGAAATCCTTGCTCGCAATCCTCTCGAGAACCTCCGCGTTCATCATGCGCGGCATACCGTCGGGCCCCACGAGATTCAGCTCGATCTCCACGCCCATCAGATTCCTCGGACGATCGAACCTCCGTTCGGTCAGGAGCCGCCCCAGCCCCTCCAGGCACTGCTGGAGCTTCTGCCGGTACGCGTGCCGATCGGACAGGTCGAACTCGCCCGCCACGACCTTCTCACCCATCGGGGCGTCCCTCCTCGAATGGGCAGCCGGCCCGGCCGGCCGCGTGCGTCACGGTCGATAATGCCCAGGCTGGCTGATCCATAACGCCCCATGGAAGGGGGCCTGCCGGTAAGCTGGTACGAACCGTCCCCGGGCACATGCATTCGGCATACAGCAACCTGCGCATACCACCGCTTCGGGAATCGTGATAAACACCGACGGGTTTCGGCCTACCGCCGTCGCAGGAACTTTCCAGGCCAGTCCGGTGCCCCGTTCCTCGAATCGGGATGAATGCCGCATCACAAGGACCGGAATGCGACTTGCCCGCAATACAGGCGACAGCTAGATGAAACACGCCCTGAACACGTGTCGTATAAACTTCGCGAGCGAGGCAGAGAGTTGGCGCCCCGGCCAATGTCCCCCGGCCCCCCTCTGACCCCGTATCACCGCAGACAGCGCCGTCCGCACCGCCCACGCACCAACGTGTCTCCGAAGTGAGAGGCGACCCACCATGCCGCTGCATGTTCCCCCGGCTCCCGCGCCCGCCCTGCGCAGCGTCCTCGCGGCACTCGGTTCCCCCACCGCCGTCCGCGCGGCGCGCACCCCCGCCCTGCGATCCGCCCAAGGTCCGCTGACTCCCGAACTCCCGCTCCCCGTCCATGTGCTGGACCGGATCACCCCGAGCGCCCGCGCCCCGCGCAGCCGCCTGGCCGGCTGGCGCTTCCTGATCAGCGACGGAGAGCGCGCGGTCGCGGCCGCGGACACCATGCTCACCCCGGACGGCTGGGCCTTCTCGCACTTCTTCGAGGGTCCCTACATCGCCTCGACCCAGCACGCCCTGCGCCAGGCGGAGGCGCTGACCATGGACTTCGAGCCCCGGCTGCTCTCGGTGCCGGAGCTGTACATGCTCACCCTGTGGCTGCGGCGCGACATCACGTCCGACCCCGCCTCCGGCGATCTGGACCCGGCCGACCTGCTGGTGCCGCTGGCGCCCGCCCCGCCCGGCATCTGCGCCCACCGCCCGCACCAGGTCTCCGAGCTGCTGCCGGTGATCACCCTGCGGCTCACCCCCGCGCCTCTGCTGAGCCAGCCGGTCTGACGCGCCGCCCACCTGTCGGCAGGTACGCGCCCACAGCGCTCCGGAGCCCTCTTCGGCCCGGGGCGCTGCGCCGTGCGCCCGTACGCGTCCTCCGTACGGGCTAGCCCGTAACGGTCAGCACGAACCACCCGAAGAGGCTGGGCAGTTGAGTTGAACCGGCCGCACGAGTGATGCGTCAATATGCAGTAGGAAGTGGTGCCGCGAAATCCCTGCGGATTGACGCCCGTAGGGCAACACTGGGAGCGGACCGACCGACTTAGCAACGGGGGGCGGCCATGAACACCGCATCGAGCCGCAGGACACTCACTACTACGACGCAGCGAAAGAACGCATCCATGTGCCAGCACCAGCCAGCCTGCCCGACAGCCGACTCCGCCGACCGGGAGGCCGCGCAGCTCGTGGCGCACCACCCGGAACAGGGCTGGAGCCTGCTGTGCAACGGCGTCCTGATCTTCGAGGACACCGGGGAGCTGCTGCCGGACGGGCGGATCATCGCCCCGCACCGGGCGCTGACAGCTGGACAGGTGGCGAAGGCCGCCTAGCACGGCACCGCCGGCACGGACACGCACACCGCACAACCGAACAGCACGACACGAAAAGAAGGGGCCGGCCCGGGGAGAAACACCCCCGCACCGGCCCCGACGTATGTCAGCCGTAGACGGCTCTACATCAGTTGTCGTACTCGTCCAGCGGCGGGCAGGAGCAGACCAGATTGCGGTCGCCGAAGGCACCGTCGATGCGGCGCACCGGCGGCCAGTACTTGTCGGCGGCCGAGACCCCGGCCGGGAAGACGGCCTCCTCGCGGCTGTACGCGTGGTTCCACTCGCCGCCGAGCGCCGCCGCGGTGTGCGGGGCGTTGGCGAGCGGGTTGTCGTCGGCGGGCCACTCGCCCGAGGCGACCTTCTCGATCTCGGCGCGGATCGCGATCATCGTCTCGCAGAACCGGTCGATCTCGTTCAGGTCCTCGCTCTCGGTCGGCTCGATCATCAGCGTGCCGGCCACCGGGAACGACATCGTCGGCGCGTGGAAGCCGTAGTCGATCAGACGCTTGGCGATGTCGTCGACGCTGACGCCGGTCGACTTCGACAGCGGCCGAAGGTCCACGATGCACTCGTGCGCCACCAGGCCGTTGGGGCCGGTGTAGAGCACCGGGTAGTGCGGCTCCAGGCGCTTGGCGATGTAGTTGGCCGCGAGCACCGCGACCTGCGTCGCGCGCTTGAGGCCCTCGCCACCCATCAGACGCACGTACGCCCACGAGATCGGCAGGATGCCCGCCGAGCCCCACGGGGCGGCCGAGATCGGGCCGACGCCCGTCTCGGGACCGGCCGTCGGCTGGAGCGGGTGGTTCGGCAGGTACGGCGCGAGGTGCGCGCGCACACCGACCGGGCCGACGCCGGGGCCGCCGCCGCCGTGCGGGATGCAGAACGTCTTGTGCAGGTTCAGGTGCGAGACGTCGCCGCCGAACTTGCCCGGCTTGGCGAGGCCCACCAGGGCGTTGAGGTTGGCGCCGTCGACGTAGACCTGGCCGCCCGCGTCGTGCACCTCGCCGCAGATGTCCGCGACGTGCTCCTCGAACACACCGTGCGTGGACGGGTAGGTGATCATCAGTACCGAGAGCTCGTCGCGGTACTGCTCGATCTTGGCGCGCAGGTCGGCGATGTCGACCTCGCCGTCGTCGGCGGTCTTCACCACGACGACCCTCATGCCGGCCATCACGGCGCTGGCGGCATTGGTGCCGTGCGCGGAGGACGGGATGAGGCAGACCGTGCGCTGCTCGTCGCCGTTGGCCCGGTGGTAGGCGCGGACCGCGAGCAGCCCCGCGAGCTCGCCCTGCGAACCGGCGTTGGGCTGGATCGACACCGCGTCGTACCCGGTGACCTCGGCGAGGCGCTCCTCCAGCTCGTGGATGAGCGTGAGGTAGCCCCCGGCCTGCTCGGCCGGCGCGAAGGGGTGCATCTGGCCGAACTCGGGCCAGGTGACCGGCTCCATCTCGGTGGTCGCGTTCAGCTTCATGGTGCAGGAGCCGAGCGGGATCATGCCGCGGTCCAGCGCGTAGTCGCGGTCGGCGAGCTTGCGCAGGTAGCGCAGCATCGCGGTCTCGGAGCGGTGCTGGTGGAAGACCGGGTGGGTCAGGACGTCGTCGGTGCGCAGCAGCGCGCCCGGCAGCGTGTCCGCGGCCGCGGCATCCAGCGCCTCGATGTCACCCTCGGCGCCGAAGGCGGCCCAGACGGCGGCGACGCGGTCGCGGTCGGTGGTCTCGTCGCAGGCGATCGAGACGGTGTCGGCGTCGACCAGGTACAGGTTGACCCCGCCGTCACGGGCGGCGGCGACGGCGTCGGCGGCCTTGCCGGGGACCCGGACGGTCAGCGTGTCGAAGTACGAGCCGTGCACGACCTCCACACCGGCGGCGCGCAGCCCCTCGGCGAGGATCACCGCGTACCGGTGGGTGCGGCGGGCGATCTGCCGCAGGCCGTCCGGGCCGTGGTAGACCGCGTACATGCCCGCCATGACGGCGAGCAGGACCTGCGCCGTACAGATGTTGCTGGTGGCCTTCTCGCGGCGGATGTGCTGCTCGCGGGTCTGCAGCGCCAGGCGGTACGCCCGGTTGCCGTCCGCGTCGACGGAGACGCCGACCAGGCGGCCGGGCAGGCTGCGGGCGAACTTCTCCTGGACCGCCATGTAGCCGGCGTGCGGGCCGCCGAAGCCCATCGGGACGCCGAAGCGCTGGGTGGTGCCCACCGCGATGTCCGCGCCGAGCTCGCCGGGCGAGGCCAGCAGGGTCAGGGCGAGCAGGTCGGCGGCGACGGTGACGATCGCGCCCAGCTCGTGGGCCTCGTCGATGACCGGCTTGAGGTCGCGGACCTGGCCGGAGGCGCCCGGGTACTGGAGCAGCACACCGAAGACACCGCGCTCGGCCACCTCGGCCGGGATGCCGTGGCTCAGGTCGGCGACGACGACCTCGACACCGGTCGGCTCGGCGCGCGTCTCTATGACGGCGACGGTCTGCGGCAGCGTGTCCGCGTCGACGAGGAAGACCCCGCCCTTGACCTTGCCGACCCGGCGCGAGAGCGCGAGCGCCTCGGCGGCCGCGGTGCCCTCGTCGAGCAGCGAGGCGCCGGAGGTGGGCAGCCCCGTGAGGTCGGCGACGACGGTCTGGAAGTTGAGCAGCGCCTCCAGACGGCCCTGCGAGATCTCCGGCTGGTACGGCGTGTACGCGGTGTACCAGGCCGGGTTCTCCATGACGTTGCGCAGGATCACCGGCGGGGTGAACGTGCCGTAGTAGCCCAGGCCGATCATCGGGGCGAGGACCTTGTTGCGGTCGGCGAGGGTGCGCAGCTCGGCCAGGACCTCGGCCTCGGTGCGGGCGCCGGGCAGACCCAGCGCCTCGGCACTCTTGATCACGTCCGGCACGGCCGCGGCGGTCAGCTCGTCGAGCGAGCCGTAGCCGACCTGCGCGAGCATCTTCGCCTGGGCCTCGGCGTCCGGCCCGATGTGACGCTGCTCGAAGGGAATGCCACGCTCTAGCTCGGTGAGCGGCATGCGGTTGGCGGTCATTACGGAGGCCTCCTGGTCTGCACGACCTGCGAGGGGCACCACGGCGCGGGTACCCGGACGGCCTCCCCCTCTGTCATCTCAACCTGAGAGTTTCACCGGGGCGCGTGGGGGCGTCCCGGCTTTCACCGTCGGTGAGGAAGGGGCGCGCGCACGGGCGTATGCCCGCGCGTCCCCGTCCTGCTTTCCAGAGTGACCTCGTCCGCGCGGTACGTGGGCCTGAGAGATTCCGGGGAGGATTTGCTCCTTCGGCGCCTCCGGACTTCTTTCCGGAGGACTCTCCCGCGCGGGGTCAGCAGCCATCGCCAGGGTACCAGCGCGTTCAGGCCCTGATCCTTCGAGTGGCCGATGCCCGCGATGTGCACTTTCGTAGTGCTTACGAGCAGTTGCGACCAGTTGGAGGGACCGTGCAGACCGATATCGATCCGCGCAGCCTGATCGGCCGCAAGGCGTTCGACCGCAACGGCAACAAGATCGGCACGGTGGACGAGGTCTACCTCGATGACGCCACCGGAGTGCCCGAGTGGGCCGCCGTACGCACCGGCCTGTTCAGCCGGGACGCCTTCGTCCCGCTGGAGCCCAGCACCCTCGTCGACGAGGCGCTGCACATCCCCTACGACCGGGCGCTGATCAAGGACGCTCCCGACTTCGGCGTCGGCCGCCACCTCTCCCCCGAACAGGAGCTGCAGCTCTACCACCACTACGGTCTGGACATCGCCGCCCCCGATCCGCTCCCCGGCCCCGACCGGGACTTCGGACGGCTCGCGGGCGAGGAGGACGACACCTGACCCTCCACGTCACCCGCCTCCCCGGCCCCGGCCCCGGCCTCCGTCTCTGTCTCCGTCTCCCCGGGCCCGGCCACCAGCGGCAGCGGCTCGGACGGCTCCAGGTCGGGGTCGTCCACCCGGAACGTCCGCACCCGTCCGGGTGCGGTCGCCGTGGGCGTCTCGAACCGGACGGTCACCCGCCCCACCCCGCTGCCCTGCACCCAGCCGGGGCCGAACTCGCGGTGGCACACATCGTGCCCGGCCACCCAGCGCCGCTCGGCCGGATCCGCCGCCTCCGCCTGCTCGGGGGCGGTGGCCGGAGCCGACTCCTCCTCGGCGGCCTCCTCCCCTGCCTCCCGCTCACCGGCCGCCTGGGCGAAGAGGTCCTCCTGCGTGAAGTCCGCGAGGCCGCTGACCCCGACCCCGAGGAGGCGCACGCCACCCGTCGTGTCCACGGAGTCGAGCAGACGGCCGGCCGCCTCGCGCACCACCGCGGGGTCGTCCGTGGGCCCCCTGAGCGTCTCCGACCGGGTCAGCGTCGAGAAGTCGTACCTGCGGACCTTCAGGACGATCGTGCGGCCCGAGTGCCCGGACGCCCGCAGGCGCTGCACACACCGGTCGGCGAGCCGCCCCACCTCGTTCATCACCCGCACCCGGTCGTGCAGATCCACGTCGAAGGTGTCCTCGACCGACACCGATTTGGTGTCCCGCTCGGCCACCACCGGCCGGTCGTCGAGCCCGAGCGCCATCCGGTGCAGCGACGCCCCGTGCGCCTTGCCGAGCAGCCGTACGAGCTCGTCCTCGCCCGCCTCGGCCAGATCCGCGACCGTGGTCATCCCGGCCCTGCGCAGATGCTCCCCGGTCGCGGGCCCCACACCCGGCAGCGTCCTGACCGTCATCGGGGCGAGCAGCGCCCGCTCGGTGCCGGGCTCTATGAGCACCAGCCCGTCGGGCTTGGCCTCCTCCGAGGCGATCTTCGCCAGCATCTTGGACCCGGCGAGCCCCACCGACCCCGTCAGACCCGTCACCGCCCGGATGTCCTCCCGCAGCCGCTGACCGGCCTCACGGGCCGACTGCGCGTCCCACGCGACTCCCCCGGCCTCCAGGTCCACGAAGGCCTCGTCGAGGCTCAGGGGCTCCACCAGAGGCGACAGCCGCCCCAGCAACTCCATCACCTGTTCGCTGATCGAGCGGTAGAAGCCGAAGCGCGGCACCAGATACGCGCCATTGGGACAGAGCCGTCTCGCCTGGGCCATCGGCATCGCGGAACGCGCACCGAAGCGCCGTGCCTCGTACGACGCGGTGGCCACCACACCGCGCGGTCCGAGGCCGCCCACGATCACGGGTTTTCCGCGCAGGCTGGGCTTCGACGCCTGCTCTGCGGCGGCGAAGAAGGCATCCATGTCCAGATGCAGAATGGTCGGCGCGGCTCTCACATCACCGATGCTGCCTCACGCCACTGACAATCGGCCCCCGGCAGCCCCGCGGCCCCTCAGACCGCGCGGTTGCGGCGCCGGGCGAGCTCGTCGGCGGGGTTCTGCCCGACCAGCGTCTCGCCGGTGTCGACCCGCTCTCCGTGCAGCTGGGACAGGGCCGCCTCGACGTCGCGCCACACCACGCCGACCGCGATGCCGAAGACACCCTGGCCGCCCTGGAGCAGGTCCACGACCTCGTCGGGCGAGGAGCACTCGTAGACGGTGGCCCCGTCGCTCATCAGCGTCATCCGCTCCAGATCGCGGAAACCGCGCTCGCGCAGGTGCTGGACGGCGGTGCGGATGTTCTGGAGGGCGACCCCGGTGTCCAGGAACCGCTTGACGATCTTGAGGACGACGACGTCCTTGAAGCTGTAGAGCCGTTGGGTGCCCGATCCGTACGCCGGACGCACACTGGGCTCGACCAGGCCGGTACGCGCCCAGTAGTCGAGCTGCCGGTAGGTGATCCCCGCCGCCGCGCACGCCGTCGGCCCCCGGTATCCGACGGTGTCGGTGCCGGTGTCCTCCGCCGCACTGTCGTGAGGGGGGTACCCACTGCTAGAGCTCGGCCGAGAGCCTGGGGGCGGGTACGGCCCGCTCTCCCCCGGACGTCCGGGGGCCTCCCCTGCCGTACTGTCGCCGCTGCTTCTCACGCCGACCCTCCGTCCTAGAACTGCCCTCACGACGGTAGGCAGTCACTCGGGGTGCGTCAACGATCGCCACACTCGGCACGCCGAGTGATAATCACCCTGAGAGTGGTTTCGCGTACCCCTCTTCGGGGAAAGGCTACTCGAATGCGCCGGAGCCGCCCGGTGTTCAGGGCCCCGGCGCAGCGGCTCACTGACTGTTGGTGCCGAAGTCCTCGGGCGAGATCTGGTCGAGGAACTCGCGGAACTTCTCCACCTCGTCCTCCTGCTCGTCCGGGATCGCGATCCCCGCGTCGTCGAGCACCCCGTCACTGCCGTAGATCGGCGTTCCGGTGCGCAGGGCGAGCGCTATGGCGTCGGACGGACGCGCGCTCACCTCGACACCACTGGCGAAGACCAGCTCCGCGTAGAAGACACCTTCCCGCAGGTCCGTGATGCGGACCTCGGTCAGCTCCTGGCCCACGGCCTCCAGCACGTCCTTGAAAAGGTCGTGCGTCAGCGGCCGCGCCGGAGCCATCCCCTGCTGGGCGAAGGCGATCGCGGTCGCCTCCCCTGGACCGATCCAGATGGGGAGGTACCGATCGCCTCCCACTTCACGCAGGAGCACGATCGGTTGGTTGGAGGGCATTTCCACCCGGACACCCACGACGTCGAGCTCGTTCACACAGCAACCCTAGGACGTGCCCGGCAGGTTTGGGTAGTCGGGGACCCCCTGGCTCAGTGCAGCCGGACCCCGAGAGCGGTCTGGACCAGGGCGGCGTGGAGCCGCACGGACAGCGCCGCCAGCTCCCTGACGGTCGCCTCCGCATGCGCCCTGGTCTGCGGGTTGCGGTGCAGCCGCAGGGGTGCGACCACCTGTTCGACCAGACCGGCCTCGCGGTCGGCCGCCGCCTTCATGGCGCGAAGATGCCGCGGTTCCAGACCGAATCGGCCCAGGTCCGCCACGAGACGCGCCACGTTCACCGACTCGGCGTCGTAGCCGCCCTCGGGACCGGCCTTGAGCAGCCCGTAGGACTCCCACTCGGTCAACTCCGCCTCGGTGACCTCGGCGGCCACCAAAAGCTCCGTACGCCCCACACGGGAGGCCGTGCGGCGCTCCGGGTCCCCTTCGGCCCCGCCGTCCGGGAGATCGCCCGCGCCGCCCGGAGCGGGCATCACGGGCTGCTCTCCCCGGCTCAGTGCGTCGAGGTGCTCACGGATGACCTTCAGCGGCAGATAGTGGTCCCGCTGCATCCGCAGCACCTGGGCGAGCCGCTCCACGTCCTCGGGGCTGAACTTGCGGTACCCCGACGGCGTGCGCCGGGGCTCCACCAGGCCTTCGGACTCCAGGAAGCGGATCTTGGAGATGGTGACTTCGGGGAACTCCTCGCGCAGCTGGTTCAGCACGGTGCCGATGCTCATCAGCCGGTCGCCAGCGGTGGCGGTGCCGTTTCCGGCACCGCCCCTCGGTGTGTGCAGCATGGGCCTTCCCTGGATGGTTCTTCCCCTGAGGGGCCCCCGAACGGAATCTGCAGAGGGTCAGACGCCGCGCTGGCTCGCGTAGAACACCAGCCGGTACTTCCCGATCTGCACCTCGTCGCCGTTGGACAGGTCGATCGAGTCGATCCGCTCCCGGTTCACATACGTACCGTTGAGACTGCCGACGTCCGAGACGGTGAAACGGCCGTCCGCGCCCCGACGGAACTCCACATGACGGCGCGACACGGTCACGTCGTCGAGGAAGATGTCGCTCTGCGGATGCCGGCCCGCCGTGGTCAGCTCGCCGTCCAGCAGGAAGCGGCTGCCCGAGTTCGGCCCGCGGCGCACCACCAGGAGGGCGGAGCCCAGCGGCAGCGCGTCGACGGCGGCCTGCGCCTCCGGCGACAGCGACGGCAGCGCCGTCTGGCCCGTCACCTCGGAGTCGTACGCCTCCAGGCCGGAGATCGAGATCGTCGACGTGGTCTCCGCAGCACGCTCGGGAACCGCGCCCGGGCGCAGCGGCGCGCCACAGTTCGAGCAGAAACGGCTCGCCGCCGCATTGCTGTGCCCGCACCTCGTACACACCGGCATGGACGGATCCTCCTGCCCGGGCTGGACCGCGTGGGCGCTGGTCGCATACGGATCGCGCGCAAACCCTCCACCCGTACTTGATGGTTCCCCGAAACCTATGCGGCCGGGACCGGCAGGGTCAACAGAAGACACGCCCGGACCGCCCGGAATGTCACCACCGGGGCGGCCCACCTCATCGCGGAACAGCGGGCGCTCGCCGCCCTGCTCCTCCGTCTGTCCACGGCCTCGGGCACGGTGCCGGGCGGAGCCGCTGGCACCGTCCTCACGTGCGCTCTTGCCGAACAACTTCGCAAACAACTTCACGGGCGATTCCCCTTGACCGAAACAGACCCGCCCGTGGGGCAGGACGAACCCAGAATCAACACACCGGCCGACCCGGACATCCTCACAACGTCCGTATCCGCCAAACAGTTTCCACCACGCACCACGAGTTGGGTGCGCCGACCCCCCGCAAGCTCATGCCCTTGTGCGGTCGCTCGCATGCGGCCCCGCGTCACCGCGAGGACGACCGAGCGTAGTCAGGCCGCTTCGCAGGTCGCAAGGCATCCACGACGATCTTCTCGGAACGGACCACTGTGGCCGTGGCCTGCTCCTTCTCCAGAGTCTGCACCACACCGCCGGGGATGTTGAGCGCGGGTTCGAGATCCTGTGGCTTTCCGATCACCTTGAAGACATACGGAGCGGTGACTTTCCGGCCGTCGACCTCGATGCCCCCGTCGGCGTCCGAGAAGTACGTGTTGGCGACCACCCGGACGTCGTTGACCTGGATCGCCTCCGCGCCCGCGGCACGCAGCTCCTGGATGGTGTCGAGCAGTTTGTCCGCCTCGACCGCCTTCTTGGAGTCGGTGATGGTCAGCGTGATGCCGGGGCCCTGCGCCGCGACCGTACCGGCCAGGATCCCCAGCTGACGCTCCTTCTCCAGGGTCTGCTTACGCGCCTCCGCCGCCTGGTTCGAGCTGGTCTCCAGCTCGGTGCGCTGCCCTTCCAGCCGCTGCTTCTCGTCCTCAAGACGCTTGGTACGGGAGTCCAGCTCGTCCAGGATGCGTACCAGGTCCTCCTGGCGGGCCCCCCTCAGCGCGCTGTTGTCGCTGGTGGAGCGGACCTGGATGGCCAGTCCCAGGCCGAGCACGAACAGCAGCAGGGCGACGATCAGTTGGGCCCGGGTCACCCGCGGCGGCCACAGCCCGGCGGCCAGCCGCTGGCGGCCCGTCTGCTGCGGCCCCGACGGCTCCTGGGGCGCGGGGGCGGGCATCTCGGGCGCCGGGGGCGTCGCGGGCGCCTTCGGCGTGTCGGCCCGAGGGGGCTCCGGCACGGAAGGAGTGCCTCCGGCGACGGGTCCCGGGGTGCGCTCCGGGCCCTGCTCTGGGGTGTCTTCGCTGCTCATCGGCCTCACGCCCGGAAGACGTGCCGGCGGATGGCCGCGGCGTTGGAGAAGATCCGGATGCCGAGAACGACGACCACACCGGTCGACAGCTGCGCGCCCACGCCCAACTTGTCACCGAGGAACACGATCAGCGCCGCCACGACGACGTTCGACAGGAAGGACACCACGAAGACCTTGTCGACGAAGATGCCGTCGAGCATGGCCCGCAGACCGCCGAAGACGGCGTCCAGCGCGGCGACGACGGCGATGGGCAGATACGGCTCGACCACCGCAGGCACCTCGGGCCGGACCAAAAGTCCGACCACGACTCCCACGACGAGGCCAAGTACGGCGATCACGATGTGCCTTTCCCTGTGGCGGCCGCGCCCCTGCCGGCGCCCGTGGCCTGCGGCTGTGCTGTACGTACGATCAGGCTCGGCGCGGCCGGCAGGCGCACCTCGCCCTGGTCCGAAATGCTGGTACGGATGCCGTAGTTCTCCTGGAGCACATGGAGGTACTGACCGTCGGCGCTGTCCTGGAAGGCGGTGCTGAGCTTCTTCCCGTCCCCCACCGCGAGCACCGTGTACGGCGGCACCAGCGGCCTGTTGTCGACCAGTATGGCGTCGCCGGCCGCCCTGATCGCCGAAAGAGCGGTCAGCCGCTGCCCATTGATGGCCACGGCCTCGGCGCCGGACTGCCAGAGCCCGTTGACGATGCGCTGCATGTCCCGGTCGCGGACCCGGCCGGTGTCCGAGAAGCTGCTGTTCTCGCGCGGACCGCCGCCCCCGCCCGACTCGGTGCTCTTGGCGTCGTCGACGACCAGCTTCACACCGGGGCCGTACACCTCAGTCGCTCCTGACAGCAGCGCGACCAGTTCGCCCTGGTCACCGCCGTGCTTCTCCAGCGCCTTGCGCTGGCGGTCACCGACCTCGTCGCGCAGCGAGTCGACCTCTTTCTGGAGGTCGTCCGCCGCCTTGGTCTCCGCCTCCACACGCCCGATCAGCTCCTGGCGCTCCTTGGCGACCACCGGTGCCGTTATCCGCGCCTGCGCGGCGCCGATCGTCACCACCACGGCGGCGAGCACCAGACCGGCAGCCAGCCCGAGTTTCGCGCGCAGGGTGCGGGGCATGCCCTCCTGGCCCTCGGCCTTGCGGCGGGCCGTCGCCTCCGCGTACCCGTCGTCGAGCGCGTGGTCCATCACATTGGTCAGCAGCGACATGGACGCGTCGGGGCGGGACGGCGGAGAAGGCGTGCTCCGAACGGGGGGCTGCTGCGACATGCCGCACATCGTCGCACGTCGGCGCCCCTGCCGCCGAATGGCCCCACCGGGGCGCCGGGCGGCGTCCCACGACCCCGCCCGGTGCCCCCGAAGACCTCAGCGACCTGCGCTGTCCACGATCGCGGACCACTCGTCGAGCAGCGCCTGCGCGGAGGCGTCGTCGGGCCCCTCGGCCCACAGATGGGTGACCGCCTCGGCCGGGTCGGGCAGCACCATCACCCAGCGGCCGTCGGCCTCGACGACCCGTACGCCGTCGGTCGTGTCCACCGACCGGTCCCCGGCCGCCTCGACCACCCGCCGCATGACCATGCCCTTGACTGCCCACGGCGTCGCCAGGTCCCGGCGCAGTACATGCGCACGCGGTATCCGCGAATCGATCTGGCTGAGCGTCAGCTGCGTCCGCGCCACGAGGCCGATCAGCCGTACGAAGGCGGCGGCACCGTCGAAGACGCTGCTGAACTCGGGAATGATGAACCCGCCGCGTCCGTCGCCGCCGAAGATGGTCGACTCCTCACGGCCCACCCGCGTGAGGTCGTCGGGCGACGTGGTCGTCCACTCCACCTGCGTACCGTGGTACGCGGCGACCTGCTCGGCGATACGGGTCGTGGTCACCGGCAGCGCCACCCGCCCGCTGCGCCGCTCGGCAGCCACGAGATCGAGCATCACCAGGAGCGCCCGGTCGTCCTCGACGATCCGCCCGCGCTCGTCGACCAGCGAGAGCTTCTCCCCGACCGGGTCGAACCGCACACCGAACGCGGCCCGGGCCGAGGCCACGATCTCCCCGAGCCGCACCAGACCGGCCCGCCGCCCGTCCGCCGTCTCGGTCGGCCGCGACTCGTCGAGCCCCGGGTTGATGACGAGCGAGTCCACCTGGAGCCGCCCGAGCAGACTGGGCAGGACCAGCCCCGCACTGCCGTTGGACGCGTCGACCACAACCTTGAGTCCGGCCTCCGCGACACCCGTCGTATCGACCTTGCGCAGCAGGGACCCGGTGTACGAGTCGAAGACGCTGTTCGGGAACTGCAGGTCCCCGATCTCGCCGGGGAACGCCCGCCGGTACTCCTGACGTGCGTACACCCGGTCCAGCTTGCGCTGCCCGGCCTGCGAGAGGTCCGCGCCCCGCTCGTCGAAGAACATGATGTCCACGGAGTCCGGCACACCGAGCGAGGTCCGGATCATGATCCCGCCGGCACTGCCCCGCGCGGTCTGCTGTCTGGCCACCGGCAGCGGTACGTTCTCCAGGTCCCGGACGTCGATGGCACTGGCCTGGAGGGCCGAGATCACCGCCCGCTTCAGGGCGCGGGCGCCACGCGAGTGGTCACGGGCCGTCGTGACGGTGGCACCCTTCTTCAGGGTCGTGGCGTACGCACCGGCCAGCCGCACCGCCAGCTCCGGAGTGATCTCCACGTTGAGGATGCCGGAGACACCGCGCGCCCCGAAGAGATGGGCCTGGCCGCGCGACTCCCAGATCACCGAGGTGTTGACGAACGCACCCGCCTCAATGGTCTTGAACGGATAGACCCGGACATTCCCCTGAATGATCGATTCCTCACCGACCAGGCACTCGTCCCCGATGACGGCGCCGTCCTCGATCCGGCACGACCGCATGATGTCGGTGTTCCTGCCGATCACACAGCCGCGCAGATTGCTGTGCTGCCCGATGTAGACGTTGTCGTGGACGACGGCCTTGTGGAGGAAGGCCCCGGTCTTGACGACGACATTGGACCCGATGACCGTGTGCTCGCGGATCTCCACATCGGCTTCGACCTTGGCGTAGTCGCCGATGTACAGCGGGCCGCGCAGCACCGCGTCCGGATGGACCTCCGCGCCCTCGGCGACCCAGACGCCGGGCGAGATCTCGAAGCCGTCGATGTCGACGTCGACCTTGCCTTCGAGCACGTCGGCCTGCGCCTTCACATAGCTCTCGTGCGTGCCGACGTCCTCCCAGTAGCCCTCCGCGACATAGCCGTAGATGGGCTTGCCCTCCTTCATCAGCTGAGGGAAGACATCACCGGACCAGTCGACGGACACATCGGCGTCGACGTAGTCAAAAACCTCCGGCTCCATCACATAGATTCCGGTGTTCACCGTGTCCGAGAAGACCTGGCCCCAGGTCGGCTTCTCCAGGAAGCGCTCGACCTTTCCCTCTTCGTCGACGATGGTGATGCCAAATTCCAGCGGGTTGGGCACCCGGGTCAGGCACACCGTGACCAGTGCGCCCTTCTCCTTGTGGAAGTTGATGAGATCCGTCAGATCGAAGTCGGTGAGGGCATCACCCGAGATGACGAGAAAGGCATCGTCCTTCAGGGCCTCCTCGGCGTTCTTGACGCTGCCCGCGGTACCGAGGGGCTTCTCCTCATTGGCATAGGTGAGCTCCATTCCGAGCTCCTCGCCGTCGCCGAAATAGTTCCTGACCAGCGAGGCCAGGAACTGCACGGTTACGACGGTCTCATTGAGCCCATGCCGCTTGAGCAGCCGCAGCACATGCTCCATGATCGGCCGGTTTACCACCGGCAGGAGCGGCTTGGGCATGCTCGAGGTCATGGGGCGAAGGCGTGTTCCTTCGCCACCAGCCATCACAACGGCCTTCATGTCGGAAGCGTCCTCCTTGACGAGATGACGGTCTAGCCGACTGCACCCGTCCGGGTGGGCCCCCTGGCATCATGCGCGGACCCCTCTGCTCCGAAGGACCGCCGACGAGCTCAATCGGCCGCTGAGTCCGCCTTGACCAGCCGGCGGACCTGAACCACATACAGGATCCCTGCCCACCAATACAGACTTGTACCCCATCCGGCGAACGCCCATCCGAAAATCGCCGCCAGATCGGCGAGCCATCCGCTTCCGTCGCTCAGCAGAAGCAACGGGAAGGCGTACATGAGGTTGAACGTGGCCGCCTTACCCAGGAAGTTCACCTGCGGCGGCGGATAGCCGTGCCTGCGGAGGATTCCCACCATCACCAGAAGCATCAGCTCCCGGGCCAAAAGGGCAGCGGTCAGCCAAACCGGCAGGATCTCCCGCCAGGTGAGACCGACCAGCGTGGAAAGGATGTACAGCCGGTCGGCCGCCGGGTCAAGGAGCCGGCCGAGACTGCTGATCTGGTTCCAGCGCCGGGCGAGCTTCCCGTCCAGGTAGTCACTGACACCGCTCAGCAGCAGTACGAGCAATGCCCAGCCATCACTCTTGGGCCCGCCGAACTCGGGTCGGAGGATCAGCCACAGGAACACGGGTACGCCGACGAGGCGCGCCATGCTGAGGATGTTGGGGATGGTGAGCACCCGGTCCGTCTGAACGCGAGTCTCCTGGACCTCCACCCGGGGGCCTCCTGTGAAAGTGCCAACGATGCCCCCTGACCTTACCGGCAGCGGACGGGCACGAGTGCACAGGGGTACGGGTCCGAAAGGCCCTGAACGCAAAAATGCCTCAACCCCCGGCCCAAAAGGGCACGGGGGTTGAGGCTAAAGATTGTTCGGCGGTGTCCTACTCTCCCACAGGGT
>NZ_JBVIHM010000010.1:244474-258241 GCF_055570295.1 Streptomyces sp. NPDC031265 | reverse complement strand
TGCGTGGGGGGCGGGAGGAAAACATGTGGTGGGGGGCACCATGGGAGGGGGGTCGCCCCCCCCCGGGCCGCGTGCTGTCAGGACCGGCGCGTACGAGTCCCTACGGTGCCCAGTGACCGATCGGCCCTGCCTTCGTTCCCCCGTACGGGGGAACAGGAAATCTGATCTGAACCGAGGTGTACGCCATGGTGGCTCCGCCGGACAACGATGTGCTCTGGGGACGTTCCCTGCATCACTCCCACGGCGGCTCGCCCGCCCTGACCGGGGTCTCCCTCGGGATCCGCGAGGGAGAGATCCTGGCCGTCGGGGGCCCGCGCGGCAGCGGCAAGACGACCCTGCTGCGCTGTCTGTCCGGCCAGCTCGTGCCCGACCAGGGCGAGGTGTGGTTCAACAGCGCCCCCGTCCACACCATGGGAGCGCTCTCGCGCGAGCGGCTGCGCCGGGACCGGTTCGGCTGGATCGACCCGGAGCCGACCCTGGTGCCCGAGCTCAACGCCTGGGAGAACGCGGCGCTGCCCCTGCTGCTGCGCGGCATCTCGCACCGCACCGCCAAGAAGGCCGCCCTGGAGTGGCTGGAGCGGCTCGACATCGGCGCCTGCGCGCGCCGCCGCCCGCACGCCCTGCTGACCGCGCAGCGCCAGCGCGTGGCGATCGCCCGCGCCCTGGTCACCTCCCCCGCGGTGCTCTTCGCGGACGAGCCGACCGCGACCCTGCACCGCGCCGACCGCGCCCAGGTGCTGCGCACCCTGACGGCCGCGGCCCGCTCGCACGCCATCACCACGGTCCTGGCCACCCATGACGCGGAGGTCGCGGCGCTCGCCGACCGCACGGTGTGGCTGCTCGACGGCCGCCGGGTCAACTCCGTCGAGCAGGGCGGCGCTCTCGACGCGGAGGGCCGCGCCACGTGCTCACTCTCCGTCTAGCCCGCGGCACCCACCCGCTGGTCCTGCTGCGCCGCCTCCTGGTGGCCGCGGCCTCGGCGGGGGTCGGCTTCCTGCTCCTGTGCACCCTGGGCCACGCGGTGGCGCACCCCGGCGGTTCGGTGCTGCGGCTGCTGTGGTGCGCGGTGCCGCTCGCCGCGACCGTCCACTTCGCGGTCGCCGTGGCCCGTACGGACCCGAGCACCCGCCCGCGCCCCGGGCTCTCCGCGGTGGGCCTGGGCCCCGGGCGGCTCACCGCGATCGCGGCGGCGTCGACGGCGGTGGCCTGCACGCTCGGCTCCACGGTCGCCCTGCTCGTCTACCTCCATCTGCGCGGCGACATCACCGGGCTGCCCTTCGACGGCGCCGCGTCCGGGCTGCTCGCCGCCGACCAGCCGCTGCCACTGGCCGCGGCCCTCACCCTGCTCTGCGTACTGCCGCTCACCGCGTCGGCGGCGGCCGGACTCGCCCTGCGCCCCCGCAAGGAGCCGCCCCGGCCCCGCCCGCGCGGCGCGAAGCGGCCCCCGGCCTCCGTCCCGGCGGGCCTGCCCTGGGGGATCTCCCTGATCACGGCGGGCCTGGCGGTCGAGACGTTCGCGAGCCGGGGCACCCCGGGCTCCGCGATCCCCATGCCGGGCCACCCCGACAGCAGCCCCGCCGGGGTGCTTGCCGGCTGGATCCTCACCGCGCTGGGCCTCGCGGTGGCGGGCCCGGCCCTGACCCATCTGTGCGGCCGGCTGCTCCAGACCGCGCGCCCGGGGGCGGCCCGGCTGCTGGCGGGGCGCGTCCTGATGGAGGAGGCCCGCCGTATCGGACATCCGCTCGGTGTGGTGTGCGCGGTGGCCTCGGCCACGATCGCGGCCGACACGCTGTACGGCGACGAGGCGGGCCCGCACCCCTTCGGCCCGCTCACGGGCCTGGGCGCGGCGCTGGTGACGGGGTGCACGGTGGCGACGCTGCTGACGGCGGCCCTGGAGTCCAAGCACGCCCGCGGCGAGACGACGGCGGCGCTGCTGCGCCTGGGCACCCCGGTCAAGCTGCTCCGCGCCTCGGCCGCCCTGCGCGCGGCGGCGGTCCTGGCCCTGTTCGGCCCGGTGACGTGGGGAATCGCCGAGCTCGCTGCGCTGCCCCTGACGGGCTGAGCCCCGGCCGGGACCCGGCCGGGCCGGCCCTCCCCCAAGCTCTTGAGGAGCAGGGGGGACCCCCACCCGTACGGGCTATCGTGGCCGGATGGCCAGTGAAGACTTTCAGCGGGTTCCGAGCGCCCGGGACCGGGAGATCGAGTCCGTCGCCGAGTTCGACGAGGTCGTGGCGGACGGCACGCTTGCCGGATACCGCCTGCAGTCCCTCGATCTGACGGACCGTACGTTCGCGCTCCTGTCCACCGACTCCGCGGGCGCCGTCTTCCTCGGCTGCCGGATGGAGCCGGACGCCACCACCAAGGTGCGCGCCGACGGGGCACTGGTCTTCCCGCCCGTGCCCGATCTGCCCTTCGACCCGTACCGGGGTCTGCTCTACACCCCCGACGAGCTGTTCGAGGACCTCGACGGCGGCTACGAGCACACGCCCGACGCCCGCTCGTACGCCTGGTTCCAGCGCGCCAAGTCGGACGGCGACGTCTTCGCGTCGATGCTCCGCTCCATCCACGACGACTCGGTCTCGGACGCGCTCGACGAGTTCCTGGCCGGGGAGCGGGTCGTGGGCGTGATGGGCGGGCACGCGATGGGCCGGGGCAGCGAGGCGTACGCCGGGGCTGCCCGGCTCGGCCGCTCCCTGAGCCGGGCCGGGTTCACCGTCGCCACGGGCGGCGGCCCTGGCGCGATGGAGGCGGCGAACCTGGGTGCCTATACGGCGCCGTTCTCGGACGCCGTGCTCGGCGAGGCGCTGGAACTGCTCGCCAAGGCGCCGTCGTTCGCGCCGTCCGTCTCGGACTGGGCGCGGGCGGCCTTCGAGGTACGCGGGCGCCACCCCGGGGGCGGGGTGTCGGTCGGCATCCCCACCTGGTTCTACGGCCACGAGCCGCCGAACGCGTTCGCCGGCCACATCGCCAAGTACTTCGCCAACGCCACCCGCGAGGACGGCCTGCTGGCCCGCTCCAACGCGGGCGTGGTGTTCCTGCCGGGCGCGGCCGGGACCGTACAGGAGATCTTCGACAACGCGACCCCCAACTACTACGGGTCGCGGGGCGAGCCGACACCGATGGTGCTGGTCGACCGGGCGCACTGGACGGAGCGGCTGCCCACGTGGCCGCTGCTCCAGGCACTCGCTGAGGGCCGCCCGATGGCGGCGCGGATCGCGCTGGTGGACTCGGTGGACGAGGCCGCGGCGGAGCTGGCACGCCTGTCGGCTTGAGCGGCGACGCATAGATCACACCAGGCAACGCGGGGCGGTCCGCGCACGTCTGCTGCTGAGGAGCGGAATCGTGCTCCTGTTGATCCCCTGGAACGGAGCTTTTGGTGCTGATCGGCCTACTCACCGCGATCGCGGCCTCGATCTGTTACGGCACGGGCTCGGTCCTGCAAGCCGTCGGATCCCGGAAGTCCGCGCGCCGCGAGGCTGCCGCGACGGCCCGTACCCAGCACGGCGGCCCGAGCCTGTCGTCCACCGCGAAGGCGGCGATGACCTGGGAATTCATGGTGGGTACGGTGCTGGACTTCGTCGGCTTCGGCCTGGGCGCCCTGGCCGCCCGCCTCCTCCCCCTCTTCCTCTCCCAGACGGTGATCAGTGCCAACCTGGTGATCACGGCGGTGCTGAGCGTCAAGCTCCTCGGCATCCGGCTGAGCCGCGCCGAGTGGGGCTCCATCACGGTGGTCTGCTCGGCCCTGGTGCTGTTGGCCACGGCGGCGGGCGCAGAGGGCAGCGGCCACACGTCCCTCGCCACGCACTGGTGGCTGCTGGCGGTGTCGGTGCTGCTGATGGCGGGCGGCGCGGTGGCGGTACGCCTGCTCGGCGCCCGCGCCGCGATCCTGGCGGGCCTGCTGTCGGGCCTGGGCTTCGGCGCGCTGGGGGTCGGGGTCCGCGTCCTGAACGGCGTCGACCCCTTCGACCTGGGCCGCCTGCTCTCGGACCCCGCGCTCTACGCGATCCTGGTGGCGGGGGTCGGCGGGATGTACCTGCACACGGTGGCGCTCCAGATCGGCTCGGTCAACGGGGCGACGGCGGCGCTGGTGGTCGGGGAAACGGTCCTGCCGGGCGCGATCGGCGTCCTCTGGCTGGGCGACGCGTCCCGGGCGGGCTTCGCGTGGATGGCGGCACTGGGCTTCGTCCTGGCGGTGGCGGGGGCGGTGGGGGTCGCTTGGTTCGGGGCGGAGCCGGAGGGTGAGGCGGAGCGGGAGGTCTTCCCCACCCCGCCCCTTCCCGAGACCCTCCGGGGGTGAGGGTGGGGAAGGTTCTTTCCTGGGGGCTACGCCCCAGACCCCCGGCGGGGCCTGCGGCCCCTGCACCCCACTTCGGGGCTCCGCCCCGGACCCCGGCACCGGGGTGGGTGGGTTACCTGAGCTGCGCCCCCGCTTTCGGGGCTCGCCCCGGACCCCGGCGCAAGGGTGGGTGGATCACCTGGGCTGCACCCCCGCCCGCGCTTCGGGGCTCCGCCCCGGACCCCGCTCCGCAAACGCCGGAGAGGCTGAAGGTGCCCGCGCCCCGTTTTGCCTTAAGGGGCGCGGGGAACTGCGCGACCAGCCCCCACCGAACCCGCAGACGAACGAACGCCCGGGGCGGAGCCCCGAAGCGGGGTGCAGGGGCCGCAGGCCCCGCAACGGGGTCCGGGGGCGTAGCCCCCGGGAACGAGCCTCCACCCCCACCCACCCCCGGAGGGTTCAGGTAACGGGCGGGGAGGGGGTCAATCCCCCAGAACCACAACCTCCGCCCCCACAAACCCCACCCCCACCAACTCCCCCACCCCCACCACATCCCGCACCCCACACTCCGCCTCCAACAGCGGCCCAGAGCGCGGGCGCAGCCGCAGAGCGACGTGGTTGCCCCGGAACGTGCGCGCCAGGACCTCACACTCCAGACCCTCGTCGGCCGGAAGCAGCCGAACCCCCGCCGGGCGGACCAGAAGACGTACGGACCCCTGCGGCGAGCCCCCCGGCACCGGCACCTTCCCCCACTCCGTCGACGCCACCGCCCCCGACACCTTCGCCGCGACCACGTTCTCGAAGCCGAGGAAGCGCGCCACGAACTCCGAGGCCGGCCGCTGCCAGACGTCGAGCGGCGTGCCGGTCTGGGCGATGCGGCCGTCCCGCATCACCACGACCCGGTCGGCGAGCGCGAACGCCTCGCTCTGGTCGTGCGTGACGGCGAGCACGGTCATGCCCAACCGGCCGAACAGGGAGCGCAGTTCGACCACCAGCCGCTCCCGCAGCGTACGGTCCAGCTGGCCCAGCGGCTCGTCCAGCATCAGCAGCCGCGGCGAGGGCGCGAGCGCGCGGGCGAGCGCGACGCGCTGCTGCTCGCCGCCGGAGAGCGCCCCGACCGCCCGCCGCCCCGCCCCCGGCAGCCCCACGAGCTCCAGCAACTCCTCGACCCTGGCGGCCTGTTGGGCGCGCGGTACGCCGCGCATGCGCAGGCCGAAGGACACGTTCCCGGCGACGTCCCGCTGCGGGAACAGCTGGTGGTCCTGGAACATCAGGCCCACGCCCCGCCGGTGCACGGGCACGCTCGTCTGGTCCGCGCCCGCGAGCAGCACCCGCCCCGCGTCGGCCGGCTGGAGCCCGGCCACCACCCGCAGCAGCGTGGACTTGCCGCTGCCGCTGGGCCCGAGCACACACACCGTCTCGTGCTCGGCGACCTCCAGGTCGACCGCGTCGAGCGCGGCCCGCTCGCCGAACCGGACCGTCACCCCGTCGAGCTTCAGCATCAGAATTCTCCGGTCCGGTCCGTACGAACGCGTTCGAGAAGCAGCAGGGATGCCGCGCACACCACCATCAGGATCGTGCTGAGCGCCATCGCCTGCCCGTAGTTGAGGTCCCCGGCCCGGCCGAGCAGGCGCGCCACCGCGACCGGCAGGGTGGGGCGGTCGGGGCGCGCGATGAACACGGTCGCGCCGAACTCCCCGAGCGAGACCGCGAACGCGAACCCCGCCGCGATCAGCAGCGCCCGCCGCACCAGCGGCAGGTCCACCTCCCGCCAGACCCTGAGCGGCGAGGCGCCGAGCACGGCGGCCGCCTCGCGCAGCCGCCCGTCGACCGCGCGCAGTACGGGAAGCATGGTCCGTACGACGAACGGCACACCCACCAGCGCCTGGGCCAGCGGCACCAGGATCCAGGAGGTGCGCAGGTCCAGCGGCGGCCGGTCCAGGGTGATCAGGAAGCCGAAGCCGACCGTCACCGCCGACACCCCCAGCGGCAGCATCAGGAGCGCGTCGAAGCCCCTGACCAGGCGTCCTCCGCGCCGGGTCAGGGCCGCCGCCGCCAGTCCGCCGACGGCTACCGCGATGCCGGTCGCGGCCAGTGCGTACTGCACGGAGTTCCACACCGCCTCCAGTGGCGGCACCAGGAAGGTGCCGCCCGCCCCGGCGGACTGGAGGGAGCGGAAGTAGCCGAAGCCGTAGCCGTCGGGGGTGTCCAGGGAGCGGGCGACCAGCACGCCCAGCGGCAGCACGATCAGTACGGCCACCACGGCGAGCACCGCCGCGAGCAGCGTCCACTGTCCCGCGCCGCGCGGGCGCCGGGCCGTGTGCGCGGGGTCGACGAGTTTCAGGGCGCTCTCGCGCCGCCGTACCGTCCAGGCGTGCACGGCGAGGACCGCGCCGACCGCGGCGAACTGGACGATGGTCAGGACGGCCGCGGTGGGCAGGTCGAGGAGCTGGGCGGTCTGGCGGTAGATCTCCACTTCGAGCGTGGAGAAGGTGGGGCCGCCGAGGATCTGGACGACGCCGAAGGAGGTGAAGGTGAAGAGGAAGACCATCAGGGCGGCGGCGGCCACGGCGGGCCCGAGCGCGGGCAGGGTGACCGTGCGCCACGCCGCGAACCGGGAGGCGCCGAGGACCCGGGCGGCTTCCTCCTGGCGCGGGTCGAGCTGGGCCCACAGGCCGCCGACGGTCCGTACGACGACCGCGTAGTTGAAGAAGACGTGCGCGAGCAGGATCGCCCACACCGTGGTGTCGAGCCGTACGCCCCACAGCTCGTCCAGCAGCCCGCCCCGGCCGAGCAGCGCCAGGAACGCGGTGCCGACGACGACCGTGGGCAGCACGAAGGGGACCGTGACCACGGCCCGCAGCAGCTGCCGTCCGGGGAAGTCGAAGCGCGCGAAGACGTACGCGCCGGGGAGCGCGATCAGCAGGGTGAGCGCGGTGGAGGCGAGCGCCTGCCAGGTGGTGAACCACAGGACGTGCCCGATGTCCGGGTCGGTGATCACCTCGCCGATCCGGCCGAGGTGCCAGACGCCGTCGACGCGCAGCCCGCGGCCGACGATCGCGGCCACGGGCCAGGCGAAGAAGAGCGCGAAGAACGCGAGCGGCAGAGCCATCAGGCCGAGCCGCACCGCGTTCGCGCGCGCCCTCTTCGCGCGGGGCGTGCGGCTTACTTCAGCACGAGCGAGGACCACGACTTGACCCACTGCTCACGGTTCTTGGAGATCTTCTCCGGAGCGACGTCGTGCGTTTCGGTGACCGTGGCGCCGAACTTGGTGAACAGCTCGGGCAGCTTGGCGTCCTTGACCACGGGGTTCACGAACATGTTGAGCGGCATGTCCTCCTGGAACTTCCTGGAGATCAGGAAGTCGAGGAGCGCCTTGCCGCCCGCCTCGTTCTTGGCGCCCTTGAGGAGCCCCGCGAACTCGGTCTGGCGGAAGCAGGTGCCGGTGGCGACGCCGGTGGGGGCCTCGGTGGGCTGCGGCTTGGCGTACAGGACCTCGACGGGCGGGCTGGAGGCGTAGGAGACGACCAGCGGGCGGTCGCCCTTGGCCTTCTTGCCGCCGGCGGAGCCGGAGAAGTCCTGGTTGTAGGCCTGCTCCCAGCCGTCGACGACCTTGACGCCGTTGTCCTTGAGCTTCTTCCAGTAGTCCCGCCAGCCTTCGTCGCCGTACTGGGCGGCGCTGCCGAGCAGGAAGCCCAGGCCCGGCGAGGAGGTCGCCGCGTTCTCGGTGACCAGCAGGTTCTTGTACTCGGGCTTGATCAGGTCGGCGAAGGAGCCCGGCGGGCTGAGCTTCTTGTCCGCGAAGTACTTCTTGTCGTAGTTGACGCAGATGTCGCCGGTGTCGATCGGCGTGACCCGGTGCTCGCCCTTGTCGAGCTGGACGGCCGCGGGGACGGCGGCGAGGCCCTTCGCCTCGTACGGGGTGAAGATCCCGTTGTCGAGGGCCCGCGAGAGCAGGGTGTTGTCGACGCCGAAGAACACGTCGCCGCGCGGGGATCCCTTGGTGAGGATCTCCTGGTTGAGCGCCGCGCCCGCGTCGCCGCTCTTGAGGACCTTGACCGTGTAGCCGGTCTGCGCGGTGAACTCCTTGAGCACCGCGTCGGAGGCGGCGAACGAGTCGTGGCTGACCAGTGTGACGGTCTTGGACCTGGTGCCGCCGTCGGACTTGCCGGCGCCGTCGTCCTTGCCGCCGCACGCGGCGAGCGTACTGACCCCGAGGGCGGCGGCGAGCGCGCCGGCCGCCAACTTCTTCGTACTGCGCATGGTTCTGGATCCTCCTGGTGGGACCAGGAAGAGACGCGGCCCTGCTCACCGGGCGGCGGCGAGCAGGGCGCAACAGCTTGAGTGATGACCGAACTTCCTACCCAGAATGACCTGGGCAAGGTTCAGAGGGTCTGCGACCTTACGGTGTCGCACTCTCAGCGCTGTGGCGCTCCCCTGTCGGAATATGTAAATTTCGAGCCCAGACTACCTCTCGGACGCGGCGAGCTGTCCGCACGCTCCGTCGATCTCCTGGCCACGGGTGTCCCGAACGGTCACCGGCACCCCGTGGGCCGCGATGGCCTCGACGAACGCCTTCTCGTCCTCGGGGCGCGAGGCGGTCCACTTCGAGCCCGGCGTCGGGTTCAGCGGGATCAGGTTGACGTGGACGCGCTTGCCCTTGAGGAGGCGGCCGAGCAGGTCACCGCGCCAGGCCTGGTCGTTGATGTCGCGGATCAGTGCGTACTCGATCGAGATGCGGCGGCCGGACTTCTCCGCGTACTCCCACGCCGCGTCCAGGACCTCGCGGACCTTCCAGCGCGTGTTGACCGGGACCAGGGTGTCGCGCAGTTCGTCGTCCGGCGCGTGCAGCGACACGGCGAGGCGGCACTTGAAGCCCTCGTCGGCGAAGCGGTGCATGGCCGGGACCAGGCCGACGGTGGAGACGGTGATGCCGCGCTGGGACAGGCCCAGGCCGTCGGGCTCGGGGTCGGTGAGGCGGCGGATGGAGCCGACGACCCGCTTGTAGTTGGCGAGCGGCTCGCCCATGCCCATGAAGACGATGTTCGACAGGCGGGCCGGGCCGCCGGGGACCTCGCCGTCGCGCAGCGCGCGCATACCGTCGACGATCTGGTGCACGATCTCGGCGGTCGACAGGTTACGGTCCAGGCCCGCCTGGCCGGTCGCGCAGAACGGGCAGTTCATACCGCAGCCGGCCTGCGAGGAGATGCACATGGTCACCCGGTCGGGGTAGCGCATCAGGACCGACTCCACGAGCGTCCCGTCGTGCAGCCGCCACAGCGTCTTGCGGGTGGTGTCGTCGTCGCACGAGATGTGCCGCACCACCGACATCAGGTCCGGCAGCAGCTCCTCCTGGAGCCGGGTGCGCGCGGCCGCCGGGATGTCCGTCCACTGGGCCGGGTCGTGCGCGTACCGCGCGAAGTAGTGCTGCGAGAGCTGCTTGGCGCGGAACGGCTTCTCGCCGATCGCGGCGACAGCCTCCTTCCGCTCGGCGGGCGAGAGGTCGGCGAGGTGCCGCGGCGGCCGCTTCGCTCCGCGAGGTGCGACGAAGGTGAGTTCTCCCGGAACAGGGCGGGCCATGAGTGGAATCTCCTCAGTACGGCGAGGCCGGGCTACCTCCGCCGACGCGGAGCAAGCGGCGGGACGATGCCCAAGCCGGGAGACCTCACAGGTTCACCCCCGCGTGCGCGGGGCCGAAAGGGCGCACCGCGAGAACGGCGCGCCCTTCCAGAGTACCGGGGCCGGTCAGCTCCCGCCGACGAAGATCACCAGCAGCAGCCACACCACCGGCGCCGTCGGCAGCAGGGAGTCCAGGCGGTCCATGATGCCGCCGTGGCCGGGCAGCAGCGTGCCCATGTCCTTGATGCCGAGGTCCCGCTTGATCATCGACTCGCCGAGGTCGCCGAGCGTGGCGCTCGCCGCGACCGCGAGGCCGAGCAGCAGGCCCTGCCACCACTGGCCGTCGTCGATGAGGAACTGCATGCACACCGCGCCCGCCGCCATCGCGAACGTCACCGCGCCGAGCAGGCCCTCACGGGTCTTGCCGGGGCTGATGCGCGGCGCCAGCTTGTGCTTGCCGAAGCGCCAGCCGATCGCGTACGCGCCGGTGTCGCTGACCACGGTCAGCAGCAGGAAGACGAAGACCCGCCACGGCCCGTCGTCGGCGGTCAGCATCATCGCGACGAACGTGGCCAGGAACGGCACGTAGAACGCCGCGAAGACACCCGCGGTGACGTCCCTGAGGTAGCCCTCGGGCTTCTCCGTCATCCGCCACACCAGCACCGCGAGCGACGTGAGCGCCATCGCGACCCAGGCGCCTTCGGCACCGCGCGCGTAGCCGGCGACGACCATCGCCGCGCCGCCCACCGCGAGCGGCACCAGCGGCACCTTGATGTCCTTGCGCTCGTCGAGCCGGGAGGTGAGCTCCCACAGGCCGACGACGACCGCCACCGCGATCACCCCGACGAAGACGGCCTTGACGACGAACAGCGACGCCAGGATCACCGCGCCGAGCCCGACGCCGACCCCTATCGCGGACCGCAGGTCGCGCCCCGCCCGCTTCTTCTCCGGCTGCGCGGGCCGCTGCGGCTGCTGCGGAGTCGAAGGTGGTACCGAGCTGGGCATGGGCTCCTGCGGCGTCTCTTCGCGGAACAGGGGACCGCTCACCCGAGCGGCCCCCCGGTCACGTTGTTCGCGGTCTACGGCGTCTCTGCCCGCGTCTGGCACTACGGGCGATCGGTGCATCCGGGACGGGGCGTCATACGCATCGTAGGCAGCGCCCGCCGAAGGCACCTCCTGGGAAGGCCCCTGGTCGGGTGGCCCCCAGTGCTCGGGTCGCGGCGGAGCCCCCCAGGAAGAGTCGTTCATCAGACCTCGAGCAGCTCTGCTTCCTTGTGCTTGAGCAGCTCGTCCACCTGCGAGACGTACTTCGCGGTGGTGTCGTCGAGCTCCTTCTCCGCACGGCGGACCTCGTCCTCGCCGGACTCCTTGTCCTTGACGAGCTTGTCGAGGGCGTCCTTGGCCTTGCGGCGCACGGAGCGGATCGACACCTTGGAGTCCTCGGCCTTGGTCCGGGCGACCTTGATGTAGTCCCGGCGGCGCTCCTCCGTCAGCTCCGGGAACGTCACCCGGATGATGGAGCCGTCATTGCTCGGGTTGACGCCGAGGTCCGAGTCGCGGATCGCCTGCTCGATGTTGCGCAGCGCGCTCTTGTCGAACGGGGTCACCACGGCCATGCGCGGCTCGGGCACCGAGAACGAGGCCAGCTGGTTGATCGGCGTCAGCGCACCGTAGTAGTCGGCCACGATCTTGTTGAACATCGCCGGGTGCGCACGGCCGGTGCGAATCGCGGCGAAGTCCTCCTTGGCGACCAGGACGGCCTTCTCCATCTTCTCCTCGGCTTCGAGGAGGATTTCTTCGATCACCACTTGCTCCTGCATGTCTTGAGTGGGCCGGGAGTGCTCCGTGGGGTGCTCAACGGCCCTGCGTAACCCGCGTCTTCCCCTGCACGGTGTCCGACCGTCAGGGGATTGTCCATCCCCCGGTCAGGCCCGGGTGCCCTGGTCGCTCACGAGCGTGCCGATCTTCTCACCCTTGACCGCGCGCGCGATGTTGCCCGCGGTGAGCAGTTCGAAGACCAGGATGGGGAGGTTGTTGTCGCGGCAGAGGGTGATGGCCGTCATGTCCGCCACCTTCAGGTCGCGGGTGATGACCTCGCCGTACTCCAGCGCGTCGAACTTCACGGCGTCCGGGTTGACGCGGGGGTCGGAGTCGTAGACCCCGTCCACCCCGTTCTTGCCCATCAGCATGGCCTCGGCGTCGATCTCCAGGGCGCGCTGGGCTGCCGTGGTGTCGGTGGAGAAGTACGGCATGCCCATGCCCGCGCCGAAGATGACGACGCGTCCCTTCTCCAGGTGGCGCACGGCGCGCAGCGGGATGTACGGCTCCGCGACCTGGCCCATCGTGATGGCGGTCTGGACCCGGGAGTCGATGCCCTCCTTCTCCAGGAAGTCCTGGAGAGCGAGGCAGTTCATCACCGTGCCGAGCATGCCCATGTAGTCGGAGCGGGCCCGGTCCATGCCGCGCTGCTGGAGCTCGGCTCCGCGGAAGAAGTTGCCGCCGCCGATGACGACGGCGATCTGCGCCCCGTCCCGCACGACATTGGCGATCTCGCGGGCGATGGCGTGCACGACGTCGGGGTCCACGCCGAGACCCCCTCCGCCGGCGAACGCCTCACCGGAGAGCTTCAGCATGAAGCGTCCGGTCACCTTGCCGTCGTCGCGCTTGTGGTCAGCCTGGGTGGCGGCGTCCGCGCCCTGATTCATGGGGATCTCCTCGTACACATACGAAGAAGGCCATTGCCGGTGGGTGCTGTGTCCCTGAGCGGCAATGGCCTCCTCGTCAGATCTGCGGTCGTCCGTCGCGAGCGCGGCCGACGACTGCCTCAGACCCTAGCGGGGTCATCCGTCGATCGCTGAACGGACTCAGATGCCGACCTTGATGCGCGAGAAGCGCTTCAGGGTGACACCGGCCTCGTCCAGAACCTTCTGGACGGACTTCTTGTTGTCGAGCGCGTACGGCTGGCCAAGGAGCGTGGCGTCCTTGAAGAAGCCGTTGACACGACCCTCGACGATCTTCGGCAGCGCGGCCTCGGGCTTGCCCTCGGCGCGCGTGGTCTCCTCGGCGACACGACGCTCGGTCTCGACGACCTCGGCCGGGACGTCTTCGCGGGACAGCCACTTCGGGGCGAACGCGGCGATGTGCTGCGCGATGCCCTTGGCGACGTCGGCGTCGGCCTTGTCCAGCTCGACCAGGACACCGATCTGCGGCGGCAGGTCGGGCATGGTGCGGTGCATGTACGCGAAGACGAAGCCGTCGCCGTACTGCGCGAAGCGGTCCAGGACGATCTTCTCGCCGAGGTTGGCGTTGGCCTCGTCGACGTACGCCTGGACGGTCTTGCCGGCCTCGATCTCGGAGGCGAGCAGCGCCTCCAGGTCGGCCGGGGAGGTCGCGGCGACGTGCGCGGCCAGCGCGGCGGCGGTGGCCTGGAACTTCTCGCCCTTGGCGACGAAGTCCGTCTCGCACTTCAGCTCAAGGATGACACCGGAGGTGTTGTCCTCGGCGATGAGGGAGACGACCGCACCGTTCTCGGCGGAACGGCCCTCGCGCTTGGCGACGCCCTTCTGGCCCTTGATGCGCAGCGCCTCGACGGCCTTGTCGACGTTGCCGTCGGCCTCGTCCAGCGCCTTCTTGCAGTCCATCATGCCGGCGCCGGTGAGCTCACGGAGCTTCTTGACGTCAGCGGCGGTGTAGTTCGCCATGAGTCTGTGTTTCTCTCTCGAAGTCTGACTCGAAGTCTGAAAGATCTACGGGGCTACGGGGTGACGGGGGGGGGAACACGGTTGTCCCCCCCCTCCCCCCCCAAACCCAGAACCTTAAGGTCCGGGCTTTTTCTCGTTCTCGGTCTGAACCCCGTTCTCCCGAGCCCCCGC